>WOZY01000205.1 GCA_011620045.1 Mesotoga sp. | reverse complement strand
TGGAAGTCAATCACTATATACTTGCTTTGTTGTGTCAAATCAGGGAACAGGAAAGGGGGCAAACTATGAAATTGAAGCTGGTTTTTGTGATCGTTCTCATTTCTACGGTTGTTTTCGGCAATTTCTTCCAGCGGTCTGACGAGTATTTGAGAAGACAGAACGAATTGAAAAGCACCCTGGAATTCTCGCTGACATTCGAAGAGGCTAAAGAGATAATTATGAAGCATTATCCCGAGCTCAAGAACGATGAGCAAGTGAGAGAATTCATCGTTGAAAGAGGTATACAGAAAGCTCTTGTGGACGGTGTAGAGATGTACTACTGCGACTTCGAGCACAACCTCTTCACCCGGGACCCTGAACTGGTCAACCGGGAGCCCGAGTGGTCGGCGGGCAATGTCTTGCTGGTTAGATACCTTCTGGAAGAATACGGACCAAGGCAGACGCCTTTTGCCACCTTCAAGCCAGCTCACAGCCCGTATTTCAATCCTAAGGATTACCTTGTGGAGTACAGAGTACATACTGAAAGATCTCTACTTCCGGATGAAGGTTCGCTGAGAATCTGGTTCCCCCTTCCTCTGCAGACGGCCGCTCAAGAGAATATCTCTCTGCTTGAGGTGACCCCGAAGGAAGCGGTGGTAGGTCTCCCCAGAACCTCCGGTGATATAGCCTATATCCTCTTCGAATTCGATCTTTCGAATCTCGTCGAGGATCTGGACATCTCCGTGGAGTATACTTTCACACACTACCAGCAGCAGTTCGATATAGATCCAGATCAGGTGGGCGAATACGACAAGGAAAGCTCGCTATATAAGGACTACACTAAGTCCGAAGGAAGCATTTATTTTGATGAAAGGTTTGAGCAGCTTGCCAGAGGCGTTGTTGGAGATGAGACCAATCCTTACCTCCAGGCAAAAAAGCTATACTACTACGTAGTCGAAAACATCAAATACACTTTTATGGCCCACGTTTCAATAGAGGCGGCCGGTATTCCTGAAAGCCTCTACTCTTTCGAACACGGTTATGGTGATTGCGGCACTCAGTCGATGATTTTCTCAGCTCTCTGTAGATCCATAGGAATACCGGCAAGGGCACCGGGAGGCTTTCAGGTTTTCTCCGGACAGCTGGGTTCGCACTTTTGGGCCGAGTTTTACCTGCCAAATTACGGTTGGGTTCCCGTGGACACCTCGGCAGGACAAATAGCAACCTACACTTACGGGATCACTGAAGAGGAGCGACAGGAATTCATCGATTACTTCTTTGCAAACCAGGATCCGTTGAGACTCGTGGTTCAAAATTCCGTCGACTTCTTGCCGGCTGAAAAACCTACCGACACTCAGCTGCTTGAGATCACGCTGCAGAGTCCGTTCGTCGAGAGCGAATTCGGGAACGAAGAGTTCGATGTCACCATGGCGATTCTTGATTCTTTCAGCATGAAGACGGTTTTGTTGAGATAGGATGGAACCGAGGTTCAGGGTAGCGGTTTGGTGGTAGGAAAGTGCAAGAAAAGCTGGTTAGCCGTTGAATGGTTCACCGTTCGCCGAGGAAAGCCTGTTCTTCGTTCCAGAGCGAGGATCTGTTCTTCGTTCTTGGTCAAACCATTATTCAGCGAGTAGAGAGAAGGGAAAAGCAAAGAGGGCAAGTAAGGTTCTGGGATCTTGAAAAGCCTTGAAAAGCTCTTTAATCCCCTCTCGAGAGGGGTGTCGACGGCTCCATCGTCGACGGGGTATTTGCACGTCAAGATGCGACCTCATGTTCAGAACGAGGTATCTGACGTTTCTTTGCTTTAGATCTCGCAACTTGGAACTGACAACTTGCAACTGCTCTTTCGAAGGACGGCTCTTATGCCCGACGAAGTCGGAACTGGGATTTCGAAGCAAAGACTGGCCGCACGAAGTGTGACTGGCCATCGAAGGTGGAAGAACCATAGCGGTATGAATTGCTGTCTACGACAGAACGCTGTGCCGAAAAGACATTCACGGGAGGCGTTGTACAAGTCTTGATTTACTCCCAAGCGTAAATTGGTTGTTGGAGGCGGGCTACTGAAGTAGTATTAAGAGAATCATCCTCTATTCATTGATGAAAACATCGTTTCCAAGGGAATCGATCGCGACGTAGAGCGGGAAGTCTTTCACATGAACCTTGAATATTGCTTCCGTGCCGAGATCTTCGAAAGCCAGAGTTGTCATGTCGGAGATCCTCCCGGCCAGAGCGGCAGCGGCGCCACTGGGTGCCAGGAAATAAACCCTGCCGTACTCTTTGCAGAGCGATACAGCCTGCTTACTTCTCTTCCCTTTTCCCACCGTTGCCAGAACACCTTTCATAAAAAGCATCTCAAGAAATGAATCCATCCTGCTCGAAGTTGTAGGACCGATAGCCCCAAAGGAGTCCTTCGTCGGTTTGGCCGGCCCCGCGTAAAAGATTATCGCCCCATCAAGAGAAACCGGCAGCTCTTTACGTTCTTCGACCATCTGCTTCAGCCGTTTCTGCGCGGCGTCTCTCATGATGAGAAACTCGCCTGAATAAAGGAGTTCATCGCCTACGCGCAACTCTTCAATCTTCAAAGATTACTCTCCCCTTTCTGGCGATATAGCAGTCGGTCGCGAGTCCTACCGGCATTGTGGCGATATGCGTCGGATACGTTTCAATGTGCACCGAGTATGCGGTTATCCCTGTTCCCAGACCCTGATAGCCTATCTTCAAACCGTTGATTTCTCTCAGTATTCTTTCTTCAAGAGCCGCGTAGTCCTTATTCTGATGCCTCTCTTCGAAGGATCTTGTAAGCGCGAGCTTGGCAAGTACCATCGCCTTGTCGGAACTACCTCCGATCCCTATGCCTACCTTCAACGGCGGGCACCCTCTGGCCGCACTCTCCCTAAGAGACTCGACAACCGTGCGGACAAGTTCGTCCACTGTTGCGGAGGGATTCAACATAAAAAGCCGGGAAAGATTCTCACTGCCGCCTCCTTTAACCAGGAAACGGATTTCTAACTTATCTCCCCTCATCGGAAAGAGATGGCATATGACCGGCGTGTTGTCCCCGGTATTTTCCCTGTTAAAAAGGGGATCGGACACAATGGAGTACCTGAAAGGGCTATCTGTGTATACTTTTTTTACTGCCGAATTCAGTGTTTCTATTATTGGCTCTTCCAGCGCAACTTCGTTTCCCTGAAAGACGAAGAACTCGAGAAATCCCGTATCCTGACAGATAGGGAGTCCCGACTCTTTTGCTACGGCTGCGTTTTCTCTCAACACACCTGAGAAAGGTCCGTCATAGAGATCAAGCAGTTCCACAATCTTCGGGTCCATCTCCGTGTTCGCCTTCGAAATTGCCTCTTCAAGGCTTCTGATTATTCTTTCCGCCGAAATCAAAGTCCCACCCCTCAACCAAGACCGTTGAACTCCATAGATAGATATTTCTCGCTCTCAGTTACCTTCTTAGTGAGTCCGTCCAGTGAGCGAGTAATCAATTTCAAGTTTTCCTCCATCAAATCTACAACACTCTCCATCCCGGAAATCGAAGGTCCTCCGGGAACGCTCCGAATTTGAACGAAATGTCGCGGAGAGAGAACTGTCTCCAGCTCCTGATCGTCCATTTTCAAGGTTCTTCCCACCAGTTCAAGGAAGCTTCTGCGAAGAGCTTCAAGAGAGTATCCAGACTTCACAAAGGCGCTAGTCACGCCGTGAGCGGTTCTGAAAGAGATCCCCTCCCTCCTTACCAGCTCATCGGCCAGTTCCGTTGTTGTGGCACCGGTAGAGAGCGCGATCTCATCCACTCTCTGCTTATCTACGGAGACTTTCAGGAGCGTCTCTTGCAGCAATTCCAGCAGGCCTGACAGCGTTTCACAGCCCCTGGTAAAGTTTGTAACCGGTGCGTCGGCCACTTCGTTCACGTCCTGGTAAGGCACGTTGTGGAAGAGATCTATCAGGCTCTGGAAGTCACCGGCGGCCATTCCTGACTGGATCCTTATATGCTCGATAATGACCGGATTTCTTTTCTGTGGCATTATGCTGGAAACCTGTACTAGTTCATCTGGAAAGCTAAGCATTCCGACTTCGCAGGAGGCTTTGTGTCCCATGTCTGCCATGAGGCGAGTTATATCGTTGAGAATACTCTTGAACCACATCGAAGGATAAGTGAGCCAGTGGGAGGTGACAATAGCCTGGTAGGAGTTAGGCACCGGCTTTTCGAACCCAAGGAGATCCGAGACAAGCTGCCTGTCAATGTCGAAACCGGTCGTAGTAATCGCCGCTGCTCCAAGAGGGCACTGGTTTACTACTCTGAGAGATGCGTTCAGCCCTTCGAGGCCTTCCAGAAATTCGAGCACAAAAGACGAGAGATAGTGTGCGAGAGTCGACACCTGTGCAGGTTGTCCGTGGGTGTACAGAACCAGGAGTTGATCTTCAGATCCTTTGATCTTCTCGATCAAGGCTCCGGCCAGCTTTAGCATCTGCTCAATGAGGGAAATCATCAGCTTTCTTACGTACAATCGGAAGACCGTTGTGTCCATGTCGTTCCTGCTTCTGGCCGTGTGGAGCGATCCGGCCTTTTCTCCTAGAAGGTTTCCAAGCTGTTTCTCGTAGTAGAAGAAGAGGTCCTCGACACCCTCTGGGAACTCTTCGGGTATTTCAAGCGTAGAGTCGAGTTCGCTCATGGATTTCTTCAATGCCGTTGCGGTTTCCGAATCGATTATCCCTTGCCTTGCGAGCATGACCAGATGAGCCCTGTTCTGTAGCTTGAACTCATTCAGAAAGGCTGCCGCCCAGTGTTTGTAGGATTTTGCAAGCACGTGCTTTATATATATCGGAGAGAATTCCATATTACCTCCCGTTCAGAAGGTCGTCGATATTCCCGTAGACTACCCTTTCAATTTCATCGTCGGAATAGCCGACGTTGATCATGGCTTTGTACTGCTCATCGAAATAGGACTTTGCGTAACCTCTCGGAAAATAACTTGAATCGGTCCCGAAGAGTATTCTTTCCGGTCCTATAGTCTCTCTGTACTTTCTGAAAAGCATCTCAAGGTTCACTTCGTAAGGCATCCATCTCATCCACTGGTTGGATCCGCTTGTGTCGATATATACGTTGGGACAGGCCCAGCAGAGATTCAGCGTTTCAAAGAGATAACCGCAACCGAAATGAGGAACGATTATCTTCATGTTGGGAAAGCTCTTTGCCACATCATGTATTATCAGCGGGTTTATATTCACATGGTTGGCGATCCCCCCGGCAGAGCCCATAATACCAAAATGAATCAATACCGGAATATTCTCTCGCTGTGCGATTTCCCAGACAGGATAGAGATCCTTGCTGTCAAGAGGCTTATCAACAGCCGGTCCAGGTATTTTGTACCCTTTCAGCCCCTGTTCCTTAATGGCCTTCTCCAACAGTTCGGGTGCATCTTCCAGGGAAGGATCATGATGAGCATAGCCATAGAACCTGTCGGGATGGGCCTTAACTATCTCCGACATGGCCTCGTTCCCGCCGGAAGTTACGAAGACCACCGACATATCGTGCTTAATCGTCTCTCTGTACCATCTCTCTATTATTTCATCCTGAGAAACGATGGGTTCGGCCCCATCGAACTGCCATGCCTTTCTCCAGCGCGCCCTCTCCCGGGCCAGCCAAGGATGGACACTACCTTTAGCCTTTCCAGAGACAACTGGAGATGGAAAATGAACATGAGAATCTATTATTCGCATATCTATCATCCCTTCAATCCCGACATGGCGATTCCCTTCACAATCTGTTTCTGGAAGATAATGAAGAAGATTATCAGCGGTATAGTCGAAACGGCGGCGCCGGTCATAATCAACTCCCAACTGGTCAGGTTCTCACTTGAGAAGTAAGACAAACCGACAGGAAGAGTATACATTTTCGGTGTTTGCGCCACTATAAGGGGCCACAGAAACGCATTCCAGTTGCCAACGAAATTGAAGATCGCAAGCGTAGCGAGCGCCGGTTTGACAAGAGGCATAACAATTCTAATGAATATTCCGAATTCCGAGACCCCATCGATTCTTGCCGCATCGATCAGGTAATCCGGTATCGTCGACATGAACTGCCTCATAAGGAAAACGCCGAAGGCGCTGATCATACCGGGAAACATTATGCTCCAATAGGTCTCCATCCACCCCAACTGTCTAACCATTATGTACCAGGGAATAACGAGCATCTCGGTCGGAATCATGAGCGTGCTGAGAATGAGTATGAATATGATGTTCTTTCCCGGAAAAGTGTACTTGGCGAGTGTATAACCCACCAGCGAATCAAAGAATAGAACAGATATAGTTGTTACAACAGCTACGATCATGCTGTTCAGGAACCACCTCGGAAACAATGAGTAGTTGAAGATGTATTCGTAGTTTTCGACCGTTGGTTCATCCGGTATCAATGACATCTCATAGACCTCTTCTGATGTCTTGAAAGACGAAGAGAACATCCAGACAAAGGGAAAGACCATCACAATGGCGAAGATCGTTAGAAATATATAGGCAATGACACTTGTTTTCCTGTCAGTTCTATTCATGTATAAGCACCCACCAATCAGTATTGGACTCGCTTGTTCAATACCAGCAGTTGTAACAGCGTTATGCCCATTATGAGCATGAAGAGTATCACGGTTGCGCTAGAAGCGAGACCCATATCAAAAGATCTGAAGGCCTTTTGATATATATATAGCACCAGGGGTTTAGTCGCATTCAGAGGACCTCCCGATCCCTGATCGGTCATGTTATAAACCTGCGTGAAAATCCTCAGAAACGTAATGCTCTGTGTAACCACGAGAAATACTGTTATCGGATTAAGGAGCGGCAGGGTAATTTTAAAGAAAGATTGTCTTGACGTAGCCCCATCTATTTTGGCCGCCTCCTGATACTCTTGGGGTATGGTCTGCAAACCGGCAAGATAGATAATAATGCAGTATCCCAGGTTCACCCACACTGTGGTCACAACTATGGCCGGCAAGGACTGGTTCATGCTGGACAGAAAGGGTTGAGCATCGAAACCGAAGGCCATAAGGATATTGTTGAGCACCCCCGCGGGCGGTCGCTGGTAGATCCATCTCCAAACCCAGCTCACTACTACCAGCGGTGTGATGTAGGGCATAACGTAGAGCAAACGATAAAACCATTGCAAATGTCTAACCTTGTTCAGCGTGGCGGCCAAAAAGAGCGATAGGACTATCACAAGAGGTACTCCATAGACCACGTATTTTATAGTATTCCAGAGAGAAGTCATGAATACCTTGTCTTTGAAAAGCTTGACGAAATTATCGAACCCGACAAAGTCCTTTTTTGGCGAAATCAGCCTCCAGTTTGTGAAACTCAGCCAAAAGGAGTATATCATTGGATAGAAACGGACAACTATATAGAAAACCAGTGGAATAGCCAGGAAAACATACGCAGTAACGATTCTTTTCTGACTTATTTTCATCTCTTACCCCCAAAGAGAATGGCCGTGGCATCGCCACGGCCAACACTTCAAATTACTCTAACCTTGACCAGAATTCGTCTATTATTGCTTGATCTTCTGCTGCTGCTTCTTCGAAAGCCTTAATAGGATCCATGCCCTGTATCCAGACCTTGTCGACGGCATCCATCAGTACCTGTCGCTGGCCGCTCTCGTCAACAAAGAACGTCGCATGAGCGTACTCCAGACCCTTGAGGAATGGCCCGAATTCAGGATGATCGTAATAAGCGGCCGCAACGTTCGGGTTAGCCGGAAGTTCTCCCACCTGCTCAAGCCAGAGTGTCTGAGCATATTCGGAAGTTATGAACTTCAGGAACTTGATCGAAGCGTCAAGCTTTTCACCGGTCGCATTTGTAGTTATTGCGTGTGCCCAGAAAGAAGCAAAGTTTGACTTCACGCCGTTCATCGATGGAAGTTCCGTAACTCCCCAGTTAAGGTTGTCAAGAGGTCTGAAAGTTCCTAACCTGAAAGAGCCATCGATCGTCATTGCGGCTTTCAAAGATCTGAAAGCGGTAACGTCGTCGTTCAGGAAGCCGGGATAACCGACCTTGTCCTTGGTGATCAGATCGGTATATACCTTCAGAGTCTCTGGTGCAGTCTGGTAGTAAAGAACGGTTCTGTTGTCTGCGCTGTAGGGTGTTCCACCGAGCTGTCTTACAAGAACCTCTCTTATCCATTGGTGACCCTGACCGGATGGCTGCATAGTCAGGCCTTCCTGAATTATGTTGCCCTTGTCGTCATACTTTGTGAGCTTCTTTGCAAATTCAACCATCTCTGCGAAAGTTGTCGGCGGCGATTCTGGATCTAGACCGGCCTCGGCAAAGAGATCCTTGTTCCAGAAGAGTGCGAGAGACCTCACAGCAGTCGGAAGGGCGTATGGGATCCCGTCGAACTGGATTCCTTTGGAGACGAACGGGAAAAACTCACTGCTGAGATATTCGGGAGAGAATTCCGATTCGGGAAGAGGAACAAGGTAGCCCGAAGTGACGTAAAGTGGAATCCATCCGTAGAAGAGAGTGAGAACATCTGGCCCGACTCCGGCAGGAACAGATACCGCGACCTTTTCGTTGAAATTCTCGTAAGGGAAAGTAACGTGCTCTACTTCAATTCCCGGATTCTGTTTTTCGAACTCTTCGATCAGCTGATCCACCAGTTTTACTTTCGTTTCATAGTAGTACTGCCAGTAAGTTATTTTTACTGCACCGGCAAAGCCGGCAAAGATAACCGAAACAACCAGCAACAACAACAATGCTCTTTTCATTTACTACCCACCTCCAAAATTGTGATGTAGCTCACACTTCCATGAAGACTTTTCTTTGAACATTGCACACAGCTCCTAACGAAACCCCCATTTCACCAAGTTCTCCACGCTTGAAAGTCACGCGTCCCAGTATTTCATCGGGAACGGTTCTCTTCAGTACCGGCATTATTAGACTGAGTATCCTGTCGTATTGGTTGTAACCGATTCCACCGGTTATGACAACAACATCCGGATCCAGCAGAGTGATGACGTTAGCAATTACAACACTCAGGTGTTCACAGGCCACCGTAACTATCTCTTTGAACCTGGGATTGACATCGGAATCATCGAACATCTGAGCGACGGTCGGTTCGTTCTCAAATTCAGAGAGCAATTTCTCATCTGAAAGCAGCTTCTCGAAGGCGTATCCTGAGAACCAGCTTTCAAGACTTCCAAATACGAAGCTCAAGTTCTTCTCTCTGCTCCAATCCGTTATCATGTAACCAATTTCACCGGCCACTCCGCTTGTGCCTTCGTAAAGTTCGTTGTTTATGATCAATCCGGCACCCGTCCCCGTGCCGAGAGCTGTCAGAAAAACGTTCCTGCATCCTCTTGCAGCTCCTGCCCACAGTTCCCCCAGAGCGTTAAGTGTAACGTCGTTCGAAACGAATGTCGGAACCTCGAATTTCTCTTCGATATAGCTCCGCAAATTCACTTTTCGAAGACCGAATGCGGGCATATAGAAGATGCTTCCACTCTCTGGATCAACAGTACCCGGAACTCCGATTCCAATTCCCATTACTTTCGAGACCGGTACTTTCATCACCTCGAGTATTGACTTCTCGACCAGCTCCATGAATCCCTTTTCGTCGGATATCGACTTTGTGGAGAACTTTGTCTTTTCAACTACTTTGCCGTCAAGATCCGACAGAATAGAGATCAGCTTGTTCCCGCCGACGTCGACACCAATTACGTACTTGTAGTTGGGAACAAAAGATAATAGCATGGGCTTCTTTCCACCTCTGTTGGAACTCTCTCCCTCTTTTACTTCG
>WOZY01000190.1 GCA_011620045.1 Mesotoga sp. | reverse complement strand
GATGTTGCCCAGATATTCCCTGTCTCCCAACGCCTCTCTTGCCCTCTGCCTCTGCAACTTCATTTCTCTTTCATACCCTTCTCTATCTAGCGTAACGCCGGTATCTGCAACGATCTCTTCGACAAGTTCCAGCGGGAATCCGTAAGTGTCGTGAAGAATGAACAACTCGGAGCCCGAGAGTTCCTTCTTATCTGCCAGAATTGATTTAAGCCTCTTCTCGCCGTTCAATAGCGTTGAGAGGAATCTTTCCTCTTCTTTCAGGATGATTTCCTGCGTAAATGAAAGCCTGTTCTTCAGCTCGGGATAGACGTCCCCCAACTGCTCTGCTACTGTCTCCACAATTCTGTAAAGAAATGGTGAATCACGCCCGAGTAGTGAACTGTGGCGCACAGCCCTTCTGAGAACTCTTCTGAGTACATAGCCCCGGCCCTCATTGGAAGGTAAGACTCCGTCGGAAACCATGAATGCAATTGATCTCGCATGGTCTGCAATAACCTTAATCGAAACGTCGGATACTTCCCTCTCCTTGTACTTAACGCCTAGAAGCTCTTCGATCTTCCTGATTATGGGTATAAACAGATCGGTATCGAAGTTCGAGTCGACATTCTGAAGAATCGAGGTAGCTCGTTCAAGCCCGAACCCGGTATCGATATTCTTTCTTTCTAGATAGGAGAGATTTCCTTCCTCATCCTGGTTAAACTCCGTAAATACAAGATTCCAGAATTCAAGGAATCTTCCGCAGTCACAAGCAGGACTGCAGTTTTCGGGATCCGGGCAGTTGTCTCCGTGACCCCTGTCTATGAAAATCTCTGAATCAGGCCCACAAGGACCCGAAGGACCAGCGGGTCCCCACCAATTATCTGCCTTCCCAAGCCTAACGATCTTTTTCTCGGGAACTCCGACTTCATCTCTCCATATGGAAAACGCTTCGTCGTCATCTAAGTATATTGAAACCCATAAGCGCTCATCTGGTAGACCCAAATGCTCCGTAACGAATTCCCAGGCCCACTTTATTGCTTCTCTCTTGAAATAGTCTCCAAATGAGAAGTTTCCAAGCATTTCAAAAAAAGTCTGATGCCTAGGTGTCCTACCAACATTCTCGATGTCGTTGGTTCTCACACACTTTTGACAGGTTGTGACTCTCTTGTATGTGGATTCGACTTTTCCCCAAAAGATTGGTTTGAAAGGGACCATGCCGGCAACAGTGAACATCAGTTGTGGATCGTTCGGGATAAGTGAAGCGCTCTGTATTCTTTTGTGGTCCTTTGATTCAAAAAACTTGAGATACCCCTCTCTTATCTCAGCTCCGGTCATGTATTTCATTAGGTCGGCCTCCTCAAGTCAAAAGAGTAAGGAATATATAGAACATCGGTGTCACAAAAAGAACACTATCTATACGATCTAGCATACCACCGTGGCCGGGAAGTAGATTACCGGAATCTTTAACACCGTGATATCTCTTGAAAGACGACTCCGCAATATCTCCGATAGTACCAAATACAGATACTACAATCGCCAGAACCATGAAATGGGGTATCCTGAGATCGGGTCCGTTGTAGAGTCCCACAAACTTACTTATGGAGAAGAAAAGCAGCATGAAGAGAAGAGTGGTCACATATCCTCCGATTACACCCTCGAGACTCTTCTTGGCGCTATAACTTGGAGATATTCTGATGCGACCGAAGCGTTTTCCGAAGAAATACGCTCCTGTATCAAAGAGCCATACAGACGTAAGCGCCATCAGTGCCATTGCAGCGCCGAATCCAAGATAGATATGATAAAAGAATGACAGATCGAAGCCCACATAAATCAAAGAAAAGACGGCATTCGCAATTATCTCTTTTGCGCTCCTTACATCCGAAACGGTCACGATTACTATGGAAGTGAGTAAAATCACACCTACCGCAAATATCAGTTCCGGTCTAGGCGCCGCCGATTCAACGTTTCCAAATCTGTCGAGAAGTATCCCATATACAACTATTATCGCGGGGATAACTCCCGAAAGGGCAATTCGGACGGCTTGATGATCGTTTTCCTTCAAACTGAACTTCAGGTATTCGTAGTTCGAGAAGAGGACCACGGCAGAGACCAGGCCTTTGAAGGAATAGTAGTTAACGAAACACAGAATGACGAAAGGAGCAACCACAGCAGCTGTAATTATTCTGATATTTGTCTCCGAGATCTTCTTCATCAGCTCAATGCACCAAACCTTCTCTTCCTTTTAGAGTACTCTTCAACTATCTTCACAAATTCTTCTTTTGTGAAATCGGGCCACAGCGTCCTGGTGAAGAACAGCTCGCTGTAAACCGACTGCCAGGTCAGGAAGTTGCTGATTCTCTCTTCCCCAGAAGTTCTTACTATCAGGTCTGGTTCAGGCAAATCGGGAAGATATAAGTTCTCCTTTATGTCCTCCTCCGATACCCTCTGCTTTCCACTTTCTAGAACTCTGTTGACGGAATCGACAATCTCGGCCCTTCCTCCGTAATTCAAAGCAACAATAACATCCAATTTTCTGCACGAGGAAGTCTTTTTCTCGATTTCTTCGGTAAAACTCATGAGTTTCACTGGAAGCTCATTCAGTCTTCCGATGAAACGCATTCTAACCTCCTCTTCGAGCATATTGTCAAGCTTGCTGCTTATGTAAATGAGCATAAGTTCAAAAAGAAAATCAACTTCTTGTCGTGGACGCCTCCAGTTTTCTGTGGAGAAGGCATAAAGTGTTACGTATCGTATCCCAAGATCAGCGCACCAATGAGAAGCCGAATCTGCAACTTCTGCCCCTTTCTTATGTCCCTCAATTCTTTCAAGTCCTCTTTTCTTTGCCCAGCGGCCGTTTCCATCCATAATGAAGGCAACATGAATGGGGAGTGCCATTAAAAGTCCATAATCTCCTTGCTCTTCTTTTCGAAAGCATTGTCCATCTCTTCTATGTACTTATTCGTGAGTTCCTGAATATCCTCCTCAAATTTCTTTAGGTCATCTTCAGTCATCTCTGAGGCCTTCTCCAAATCCCTTGCTTCCTTGATTGCCTCTCTTCGAATGTTTCGAATTGCTATCTTTCCCTTCTCGGCGTTGTCTCTTGCAAGCTTTACCCATTTTTCTCTCTGTTCCGTTGTCGGAATCGGGAAATTGAGTTTGATGTTAACCCCGTCGTTGATGGGTGTCAGATCAAGCCTGGAGGCGAATATGGCCTTCTCTATCTGGCCCAGAACGGTCTTGTCCCACGGCTTGATGATTAGAGACCGGTCTTCTGTTGCTGTGACCGTTGCCATCTGATTGATCGGAGTCGGGACGCCATAGTAGTCGACTTTTACGGACTCAAGAAGGGCAGGAGAAGGTCTGCCCGTTCTCATCTGACCATACTCTTCGACGATCTTTTCAACACTCTTCTTCATTTTGCTTTCGGCTTCTTTCAGCAGGCTACTCATGATCTTCCTCCCTTTCATCCGTTTGTCAACGGAATTATATCATGTAAGCCGTTTCCTATTGGTAGAGGCAGAACTCCGAAACGGTTTGTTGGTTGAATTGAGTAGTCTATTCTGGTAAAATCATACAGGTGCTCTAACAATGACAGGAGGTATGTAAATGTTTTCAATCCTTAGTTTCATAGCATATGCCCCAGCAGGAGATGTTGCAGCTCCTACGGCAGATGCAGGGGCTGCGGCCGGTGGGGGATTCTCAGGGATAATCATCTGGCTAGTCCTAATGGTTGCTTTCTTCTATTTCTTGATTATTATGCCTCAGAGAAGAAGGGATAAGCAGTTCAAGCAGATGATGGAGAAGCTTAAGGTTGGTGATAAAGTCGTAACGGCCGGTGGAATAATTGGGAAGATTACTTTGATAAAACCGGATAGTCTCAGGATCAGGACCGGCACCGGTACAGAACTGGACGTTACAAGAAAAGCGATTGCCGTTGTGGTGAACAAGGGCGAGAATGAAAAGGAAGAAGTAGAACCTGATGTAAACATTAAGCAGTAATAGTTTTAGTTATATTCGCAGATATTGGAAGGGGGTGTCTGTCCGAGTCTTTCGGACGAAGTCCGTATGAGAGCAAACCAAAAACGATTGATCGTTACCGTTGTGGTTTTGATAGCGGCATTACTTCCGCTACTTATACCTCACGGTAGTGCACCAGCCGGAAGCAGCTTCCTGGACAAGCTGGCTGCAAACATCAAGTTAGGGCTTGATATAAAGGGTGGAGCTCTTCTTGAGTACCAAATGCTTACTGATGTCTCAGATTCAGAGATGAATGCTCTTGCAGACAGGGTTATTGAGGTCTTGAGAGCAAGATTGGATGCTGCAGGGTTCACTGAAGCGACAGTCGAAAAAGTGACCGCAGGAATTTCCTTTGGAGAGGATATTCCACCTGTAAGAGTACGGGTCCAGATTCCTGGAATAACGGATGTTTCCAGAGCGGAGAACCTTGTTGGAAAAACCGGTAGGCTTTACTTTGCCGATGTTCTGGCGATTGAAACTTCGGTTTCAACTCCGTCGATCCCCGCAGGAATGTCACTGGAAATAAGTAGAAGAAAGCTTCAGGGAGCCGAACCTTACTGGGTGAAGGAGCTTCACTACGGAGAGTACACAGGCGGAGTACAGAACAATACCTGGTATTTCATAAGTCCGAAGGTAAGCGTCGGTTCGAGCTATGCAGAACTTGATGGAAGCGTTGTTACCGATGCAAAGCCCCTTGTCAATAATCAGCCGAGACCCGGTCAGGGCAGATTCATGGTTTCTCTGAAGTTTAGCTCCGAAGGGGCGAAGACTTTCAGGGAAATTACTTCAGTGAAGTCCACATATGCTGATACAGACATGAAGAAGAGGCTCGCAATTGTCCTGGACGACAGGGTGATTATCGCTCCTCTTGTTCAGTCCCAGATTTCTGATGGAAACGCAGTGATTGAAGGATTGAATTCTATTGAAGAAGCGAGAGAGGTGTCGATACTTGTTGGAAGTGGAAATCTTCCTGTTGATCTTGCATCCTTCAACAAGAGGGTTCTCTCTCCCACACTTGGAAGAGACATAATCAACTCAAGTCTTTGGGCCGGAGTGGCTGGAATAGTAATAATTATGATCTACATGGTTGTCTTCTACAAGAAAATGGGTCTCGTAGCCGATCTGGCTCTTCTGTACAACGCGATTCTTCTCTTCGGAATGATATCCTTGACCGGTTCGATCCTTACCTTGCCAGGTATAGCGGGTATTGTTCTGACGATTGGAATGACCGTTGATGGGAACGTCCTGATTTTCGAGAGGATAAAGGAAGAACTAAGGTTGGGCAAGACACCGGAAAACGCAATAGACACTGCTTTCTCTAAAGTTGTGTGGACTATTTTCGATGCCAACCTGACCACGATACTTGCAGGACTCGTTCTTTATTACTTCGGAACGGGGACAGTTAAGGGGTTCGCCATTACCTTGATAATAGGTATTTTAGGTGCGATGTTTACCAACTTAGTGGTATCCAGAACTGTGCTCACTGGGATGGCAGGAAGTCTCAAGCCTCATCGTTACGTTGAAGTTGAAACAGAAGGGAGAGATGCGAGATGACCTTCAAAGCAGACTTCGTTGGAAAAAGAAAGTATTTCATTGTTCTTTCCCTAGTTTTGATAGTCGTTTCGATCGTTTTTATCTTCACTAAAGGCTTCAATTTTGGTGTGGATTTCACAGGCGGAATCGAAATCAGCGTATCTGTCCCTGATGTTGACATGACTGTGGCAGAGATGAGAGAGCTCGTCAGTGCAGAAGACCCTAGTTTTGCGGCCGCAAGGATAATAAAGCAGAGGCCCCTAATTGAGGAGGGTTCATCTGAACAAAGAAGCAGATTCTCAATTATCGTCAATACCTCTGAAAGTGAACAGTCGGTGACAGACAAGATTTTGGCCGGTCTTGAGAGTGAAGGCGTAAGTGAAAGCAATATTCTCTCTGTAAGCACTATCTCCGGCTATGCTGCACAGGAAATAAGAGGCTATGCCTGGATCGCCGTTATAGTATCTATGGCGCTTCTTCTACTGTATATAACGATAAGGTTCAAGTTCTCCTTTGGAGTTGGCGCACTATTGACACTTGTTCATGACATCATAATCGTTATGGGTTTCTACAGTATTTTTGGAATCGAGTTCAATGCGCCGGTCGTTGCTTCGATCCTTACTCTCGTCGGATACTCCCTGAATGACACAATCGTAGTCTACGATAGGATAAGGGAGAACACCAAGAAGATGAGAGGAAAGACCATAGAGACAGTAGTCAACACAAGCATCAACGATGTAATAGTCAGGTCTATCAACACCTCTTTGACGACGTTCCTTGCGGTTCTCACGCTCTTCATATTTTCTGGAGAGGTTTTGAGGCCATTTGCTTTTGGAATGCTAGTCGGTGTTGTGGTAGGAACATATTCCTCTCTGTACATCTCAAGTCCGATCGTTATCGAGTGGCTCAAGAGATCTGAGAATAGAGGACATGCTTGATCGTTGTCTACCTCTTGAAAAGTGAAACTTGGTAGAGTATAATTTTTCTTGAGTGGGGACGTAGCGCAGTTGGGAGCGCGATACAATGGCATTGTATAGGCCGAGGGTTCGAATCCCTTCGTCTCCACCAGGCGGGGAACGTGAGTTCTCCGCTTTTTTTTGTTAAGGTGATCTGGATGAAGGGAATCATTCTGACTTTCGTCGTCCTTCTCGCTATTGTGGCATCGGCTTCTGTCTTTTTCACTGATGATGGGGGAGCCGTAGAGAGAATAGTCGAGGTTCTAGAGAGTGCGGAGGAAGAAGTTGTCCTTGTATCATATTCTTTGGATGAGCAGGAGATAGTAGCTTGCCTGAATCGTCTTCAAAGGAAAGGTGTGAAGATCTCGGTGATGATTGACAGTTCAACCGTGTCGAGAGTCTTCGATAAATCTCCGGAGTTTACAGTTTCGAGCGATACGTCTACGGCGCTTGTTCATTCGAAGTTTCTTGTCGTTGACAGCAGAATCGTAGTCTTCGGAACTGGAAACTTCACCGAAGGTAGCCTCAGAGAGGACTCAAACAGCTTCATGATTTTCGAATCTGCCAGTCTTGCCGCATTGTTTCTTGACTATTACAGGGCAATTGAAACAGGCAACTCCAGAGGAATGACCAGAATCGAAAACATGGTCTTCTTCCTATGTCCCTCGGAGGAAGCGCGTAAGCGCGTAATCAATGAGCTCATGAAGGCAAGAAAGGAAATCCGATTTGGCATGTTCGCATTCACTGATCCCCTGGTGCTCACGGCTCTGAAATTCTGCGCTTCCAGGGGGGTAAGAATCATAGGGGTAATCGACAGCTGGAACGGCGACTCTCCCTTGAAAGACTATCTCACTTCCGGAATGGAAGTGTCTGAATCGACTTCTATTACAGTCCATGACAAAACATTCGTGGTCGACGGCAGAGTTGTGATAACTGGCTCGGCAAATGCTTCTCTAAGCGGCTGGGGGAAAAACCGTGAAATTGTTGCTATAATCGAGTCCAGAGATCTTGCACAGGAGTTCGTGAATCACTTCGAATACATCAGGGAGGTCTCGAAATGATAGTAAGAACTGCGCTCGCCCAGATAAACACAACGGTTGGGGATCTTGAAGGAAACAAGAGCAAAATAATCGAGGCAATCGACAAAGCAGTTGCTGTTGATTCTGGAATTGTATTGTTTCCCGAACTTACAGTTACCGGATACCCGCCCGAAGACCTTTTGCTCAATACGGGGTTTCTTAGAGAGAATCTTGCCACACTGAATGAAATAGCTTGCTATACTGCGCGAAGTGAAATTATGGTGGTTCTCGGATTTGTCGACTTTTCTAATGAGATTTACAATGCTGCTGCCGTCCTCAATGGCGGTGAGATAAGGGCTGTGTACAGAAAAATGAGTCTTCCCAATTACTCGGTCTTTGATGAGAGGAGATATTTCTCTCCTGGAAAGCATCCGCTTCTTGTGAGATATGGGGGGGCAAGGATCGGAATCAACATATGTGAAGATCTCTGGGTTCCTTCGGGGCCGATAAATGATCAGGCGATTGCCGGTGCCAATTTAATACTCAATCTCTCTGCGTCTCCGTTTACCGCAATGAAAGATAGGACCAGGTCTTCCCTTTTCCTCACTAGAGCTATGGAATACTCCAGTACCATTGTTTACTGCAATCTGGTCGGCGGCCAGGACGATCTAGTTTTCGAAGGTAGGAGTTGTGTGGCAATGCCGGACGGAAGAATATCCGTGGGAAAGGCTTTTGAAGAAGACCTGATGGTGCTTGATATTGACACAGATGTCTCGACTCGATACAACCTCTTTGAGGGAAAGAGGAAGGACTATTCTATGCAGGTTAGTCTTGAAGAAGTCTCAATCAAACCATTCCACGGGCAGAGTCTTTCAGTATGTTCGGTTATGGAGAATGAGGAACTAGACAGCCGCGATGAGCTGCTAGCTGCTCTGGAGTTAGGGATAAGAGATTACCTGAAGAAGAACGGCTTCGAAAAGGTCGTTCTTGGTCTCAGCGGGGGAATGGACTCCTCGCTTGTCGCCGCTTTAGCCGTGAGGGCAATCGGCAGAGACAATGTTAAGGGAGTCATGATGCCTTCGAAAATAACCTCGGAGGAATCAAGGAGAGATGCACTGGAACTTGCTGAAAACCTGGGTATAGAAACCCTTGACATTGAAATCGATGGAATCATGCGTGCCGTAGAGAAAACCTTGGAACCGTCATTTTTGGGTACATCGGAAGATGTCACTGAAGAGAATTTGCAGGCGAGAATACGCGGAATGATATTGATGGCTCTGTCAAACAAATTCGGCTGGTTCGTCCTGACTACTGGCAACAAGAGCGAGATGGCCACTGGTTATGCGACTCTTTACGGAGACATGGCTGGCGGTCTCGCAGTTCTAAAGGATCTCTATAAGACGCAGGTCTACAAAATCGCGGAGCGGATAAACGAACTTGAAAGGAAGAGAATTATTCCACTAAATGTGTTCTCCAAAGCTCCATCGGCCGAGTTGAGAGAGGGTCAGAAAGACCAGGATTCACTTCCACCCTATGAAGTACTCGATCAAATTCTGAGGCTTCATATAGAGGAAGGTTTGTCGGCTGAAGAGATCGTTCTTGAAGGTTTTGACGAAGGTACCGTGGAACACTCGCTTCGTTTGTTGAGGAGAAACGAATACAAGCGCAAACAATGTCCTCCGGGTATCAAGGTTTCTAAAAGAGCCTTCGGGAAGGATTGGAGGATGCCTATTACAAATCACTATCGAAATATGTGAGCTAGAAAGTAGGGCGTCTATCCTCGAAGTCTCAGCAGAAACACAATAACGGAATCGTTTTTCAGAGGTAGAGAGTCAACGCTCTTTTCCTGACAAGAATTAACAGGGTGCTCCAATTTGAAATATCTGACTGCTGAATAGATAATCTTGTCGTAGAATGAATGAAGAAACATGCGGCAATTTCGTGTAGCCGGATCTTCAGAACAGGCTTCTAATCGAGCCGTCTACCCAAGAAGATTATGCCGACCTCTTTGCTGGAATCGCGAACTACCTTGCTGGTGAATTCAATTGAAAGATGCGATTCGTCGCTTTTTGGGAGCATTATTCTCTTTTCGTTTGAATCAAAGGATTGCGAGACTGCAATCTCAAGAAAGAATCTGAGAGTTCTTGAATTGATTTCGTCAGTTCTTCTTCCCTGCTCATCTTTCAGACTTGTATCGAAGAATCTCTCTGCTGCCTTGTTCATGTATATTAGTCTGCTCTCCATATCGGTTGCAACTGCGAGATCTCCTGTACCGTTAAGAAGCAGTGAGTGCAGG
>WOZY01000010.1:5951-9894 GCA_011620045.1 Mesotoga sp. | reverse complement strand
TGCCGTCAAAGGTACTGGTTCCCCTACCTACTTCGTCAAGGATAACGAGACTGTCTTCGGTTGCCTTCGAGAGGATTTGCGCCGTCTCCATCATTTCCACCATGAAGGTCGATTTGCCGCTAGCCAGTTCATCTCGGGCGCCGATTCTTGTGAAGACCCTGTCATGGATCGAAAGGAGGGCTTCATCCGCAGGCACGAAAGAACCGACCTGGGCCATGATCGAGAGCAAGGCGACCTGTCGAATGAAAGTCGACTTCCCGCTCATATTTGGCCCGGTTACAATGAAAAAGTTCTCACTTCTGCTAAGGGATACGTCATTCGGCGTGAAATCCGAAACGAATCTCTCAACTATCGGATGTCTGGAATTTGAGATCTTCACCCTTCCGTCATCCGAAAACCGGGGCCTGCAGTAGTTGTTCTTTCTCGCCACTGCTGCAAGCGACTGGAGAGAATCGATCTCCGAAAGGACCTTTGAAACATCCTTCAGTCTCTGCAGAGAGTTCAGGAGCTGCGAGCAAACATCCAGGAAGAGCGCCCTCTCCAGCGTCTGAATCTTGTCGTTTGCGCTCAGGATTCTATCTTCGAATTCTTTGAGTTCCTGGGTGATGTATCGTTCCGAGTTGACAAGGGTCTGCTTTCTCGTGTAGTTCTCGGGCACCTTGTTCGTCTGACTCTTCGGGACCTCCAGGAAGTATCCGAAGACTTTGTTGAACTTGACCTTCAAAGAGCTTATCCCTGTAGACTTCTTTTCGGCCGCTTCGATCGCCTTCATCTTCTCGACTGAATGCTCGAGAAGGTCGCGAAGAGAATCCAGCTCCCGATCGTACCCTTCCCTGATGACCCTTCCGTCGCCAACTACGGCGGACGGCTCATCCATGATGCTGCGCTGAAGAAGAGCGAGTTCTTCGGGGAAAAGCTCGAGCCGATCGTTCAACCTTTCAAAGGACGCTTCCATAGAGATCAGCTCCTTGATCAGGGGAAGTGCCGCCAGAGAGGTTCTTAACGACTGGAGATCTCTAGGGGTGGTTTTGTCAGTCGAAAGCCGCGTTGTGATCCTTTCTATATCGAATACATTTTGAAAATACTCTCTCAGCTCGTCGAGAAGGTGACGGTCAGAATAGAAAGTCTGAACCGCATCGAGCCTCTCCTCTATTTTCTCTCTGTCGGTTAGGGGCGAGAGAAGCCACTGTCTCAGCCGTCTTCTTCCCATTCCAGTAATCGTCTCGTCGAGGATCTCGAAGAGAGAGCCCTTTCTCTCAAGGCGAAAGAGATTGAGGTTTTCAATTGTAGAGGCGTCGAGCTGCATCGAATCGGATTTTCTGATCACTCTCGGAAGAGAAAGGTGTTTCATCGGTCCGAAATTAATCGTCTCCAAATACTTGAAGAGTGCTCCGAGAACTTCAATCTCTCTGTTGTTCAGCTCAAGATGATCTATGGAGGCTATCGAATAGAACTCCTTTACGTAGTTGATGCCCGATGAAAGTGCAAAATGCCAGTCCTCGACTATTTCAATCATGGCGAAAGTGATCTCTGAAATCTCCCGCTTCAGTGCTTTCAAGCTCTCCCGCAAAAGGATCTGTGAAGGGCCCGTTGCTACGATGAAGTCTTTCATCGACTCGAGATCTTCGGCGGTAGACAGGGCCACTTCGCCCGTTGAAACATCCGCCGTCGCCATTATGAAGAGTTCGTCCGCTTCTCCTACGGCGATGATGTAGTTGTTCTCGGATTCAGGAAGCAACTCGTCTTCAACGATCGTTCCCGGAGTGACTACTCTGGTCACCTCTCGTTTCACAAGGCCCTTGGCGAGAGCCGGATCTTCGGTCTGTTCGCAGATTGCTACCTTGTAACCCGCTGTCACCAGCTTTTTGAGATAGCCGTTTATCGAGTGATAAGGCACGCCGGCCATCGGAACTCCGTTTCTCGACGTGAGCACGATCTGCAGCTCTTTCGAAACCAGCTTCGCGTCGTCGAGGAAGGTCTCGTAGAAATCCCCCAGCCTGAAGAGAACCAGGCAGTCCTTGTAGCTGTTCTTGACTTCAAGGTACTGTTTCATCATCGGTGTCATTTCGGCCACGTCATTCACTCCGGATACATCAAAAGCCGGCGCTCAGCGCCGGCCGGTTAATACTTCTCTTTTATTCCTCGCCTTTTTCTTTTGGCTTCTGTTCGATAACTTTGTCTATCATTCCGTATTTGACTGCTTCTACAGAACTCATAAAGAAGTCTCTGTCGGCGTCCTTTTCGATCTTCTTTATCGGCTGACCCGTGTGCTTGGCAAGGATCTTGTTCAGTTCGTCCCGAAGATAGAGAATCTCCTTGGCCCTGATTTCGATATCCTTGGCCACTCCTTCTGCTCCACCGAAGGGCTGATGAATCATTACCCTCGAATTTGGAAGAGCAAACCTCTTTCCCTTCGTTCCGCCGGCAAGAAGTATCGCGCCCATTGAAGCGGCCATTCCGATGCAGATCGTAGAGATGTCAGGCTTGATGTACTGCATTGTGTCATAGATCGCCAGACCAGAAGTGATCGAGCCGCCCGGGCTGTTGATATAAAGGTTTATGTCCTTCTCGGGGTCCTGGGACTCGAGAAAGAGCAGCTGTGCGACCACAATATTAGAGACTTCATCGTCGATTGGCCAGCCGAGAAATACTATTCTTTCCGAAAGCAGTTTTGTGTAAATATCAAAAATCCTTTCTCCCCGTCCTCTGTCTTCCACTACGTAAGGGATGAAAGGTGCCATGTTTATGTCCATAAAACCTCCTAATTCATAAAGAGTTTTTCTATGATTCTCTTTGGCGGAAGAAAGGAGAAAATTATATGACCGCTGTCCGTTATCAATATGGCTCTCGTCCTCTTTCCGAAAGTAAGGTTTACGATCTTTCCGGTCTCCATACCGAGCTGTTTGAGCCTTCGGACGGCCGAGCTTTCAACAGGAAGAACGGCAAGAATTCTGTCCATTACCACAAAGGACTCAAAACCAACGTTGACAACGCGATCCACTTCTACTTTCCCCCTTCCAATAACAATGTTATTATAACATAATGGAGATACGGCGGAGGTGTTCCAATGCTAGCTAACGATCAGGAAAGTCTCGTTGATACGGGGCGGATTTATGTCAAGGCGGGAGACGGAGGTAACGGTTCTGTCTCCTTCAGGAGAGAGAAGTACATACCATTTGGAGGCCCGGATGGTGGTGATGGCGGCAGAGGAGGTCACGTCTTTCTCAGATCGACCAATTCAATAAACACACTCTATGAATTCAAACACAAGAGGAAGTTTATCGCCCAAAGCGGGGAGAACGGTCACGGTTCAAATATGGCCGGAAAGAAGGGAAAGGATCTGGTTATAAGAGTGCCCGTTGGGACGATTGCATATAACGCGGAGAGTGGAGAGATCATAGCCGACCTCTGCAATCCCGGTCAAATCGTTGCGATTGCCAGAGGTGGAAAGGGAGGAAGGGGCAACGCGAGGTTCGTCTCTTCAACGAATCAGGCGCCCAAGGCCGCAGAAAATGGCGAACCCGGCGAGGAACTCTTCGTTCGACTTGAGCTGAAGATTCTGGCCGATGTCGCACTGGTCGGATTTCCAAACGTCGGAAAATCGACGCTCATATCCGTTATATCGAATGCTAGACCGAAGATAGCAGATTATCACTTCACAACCCTCTCGCCCAATCTCGGAGTTGTTATGGCGAATGACGAACAGGGATATATAGTGGCCGATGTGCCTGGCTTAATCAAAGGGGCACATGAGGGTATTGGACTGGGGCATAAATTCCTTAGGCACATCGAACGGTGTAAAACAATCGTTCATCTTCTGGACATCTCAGAGAGTGAGGAAAGAGATTTCATTCAGGATTATAGAGATATACGTTACGAACTCGAATTCTACAAGAAAGAGCTTGCAGATAAGCCCGAGATTGTAGTGGCAAACAAATGCGAT
>WOZY01000010.1:0-5851 GCA_011620045.1 Mesotoga sp. | reverse complement strand
CTACAAGAAAGAGCTTGCAGATAAGCCCGAGATTGTAGTGGCAAACAAATGCGATATCATTACAGAATCAGAGAGGCAGAAGAGGCTTCAACTATTCAAAGAAAGTACCGGCAAAGAGATAATTCCTATTTCGGCGGCGACTCACGAGGGAATTCAGCCTCTGAAAGAGGCGATCTGGAAGTATATCGAAAGCGATCCCTCGTACTTGTCATACATGAAGGCCGATGAGGAGACCCCTCTGCCGCAGGTCGAACCCGTCGTCCTTACCGCACCCTACCCCGAGGATTTCAGAGTGGAAAAGGACTCTTCCGGAAGGTATGTGGTTCTGGGGCCGGCCGTCGATTTCTACGTGAGAAAGATCAGGGCCTTCAAGTACAGAGATCGTTTCATAATGGATAAACTGGAAAAGGGCGGTCTTTCTTCAAAGCTTAGAAATGCCGGCATAATGGAAGGAGATACTGTAGTAATAGATGACAGAGAGTATGTGTTCAAAGAGTAGAATCGGAATCTTTGGCGGTTCCTTCGATCCCGTACATACGGGCCATCTTGTCGTTGCAATACGAGCAATCGAACAACTGGAACTGGATAGGCTTTACGTTATTCCTGCGTACAGGCCTCCTCACAAGGACTCCAGCAAGACCTCTCCGTATGAGATCAGGAAGAGATGGCTCGAAATGGCTTTCGAAGGAATTGATGAAGCTTACGTGTCGGACTATGAGAGGGAAAGAGGGGGGATCTCGTATTCTCTCTTCACGGTGAGGCATTTCTCGAAACTTCACAATTGCAGACCCTTTCTGATCGTTGGTGAAGACAGCTTAGTCTCCCTTAACACCTGGTTTGAATACAAGACTCTTCTCGACGAAGCAACGATCGCGGTGTATCCAAGAAACATAACCGAGAGAGACCATTTTTTCGACGGGCAAGTAATCTGGCTTGACGCACCGCGATTCGACATATCTTCGACTGAAATTCGCAAGAGAATTAAGGAAGGGAAATCGGTTATCGGGCTGGTCCCGGATTCAATACTCGGCGAGGTCAAGTCTTTCTATGGATAAGCAGATCGGGCTTTCACCGATGGCCGGTTACACGGACGCGACAATGAGGGAGCTTTCGGTCGAATGGGGGGCCGATTTCGTTTTCAGTGAAATGATCAGCGCCGAGGGCGCGTTGAGGTCTTCGGGAAAGACGGACGAAATTATTCCGTCGACTCCGACCAGGATTCAGCTTTTCGGTTCCAACGTATCGAGAATGGCCAAAGCCGCGGCGAAACTCTCGAGTGTTGCAACCTGGATTGACATAAACGCCGGTTGCCCCGTGAAAAAAGTAACTCGAAGAGGCGCCGGAAGCGCCTTGTTGAAAACCCCGGAAAAGATCGCGGAAATGATCATCGCTTTGAAAAACACCGTTGGAGTGCCTGTCTCCGCGAAGATCAGACTGGGTTTTGACTGCATCGAGACTGAAGAGATTATCTATCCGATTCTGAAGGCAAAGCCGGAGGCGGTTTTTGTGCACGGCAGGACAGTCGCGCAAGCATATTCGGGAACTGCAAACTGGGAAGAGATCGACAGGATAGCATGTTTACTTCACGGAGAAGGCATACTCTCTTACGGTTCGGGAGACATGTTCAGCCCGGAGGCGATCGTGAACGCGCTAAGACGCTACTCGGTTGATGGCGTGGTGGTCGCCAGGGGTGCCATCGGCAATCCCTGGATCTTCAGACAGAGTAAGGATCTGATACGGAAGGGCTTCTACGATAACCCTGATTTATCGGAGAGACTCGGTCATTTTTCGACGCATCTGGAGTTGCTTGCAAAGAGAGTTGGTGAAGAGCAGGCAATTAGGGAGCTTCGAAAGTCCTTTGCCGGCTATACTAGAAATATGCGCAACGGCGCCAGGCTCAGAACCGAATACATGAAGTGCAGTTCAATGGAAGATGTACGAGATTTTCTCACAGTCTACTGAAACGTTAACAGCAGTATAAGATAATTCTGGCCTTTCCAGCACTTCTATTTGCTCATAGACGCCTCAGAATCAACTTCAAAAAGATGGAAAGCTATTCTAGACTGTTAATGTACGAATATTGTGTCAAGGAGGAATACCTTTGGAATCTGATACTATGGTCGCAATAGTTAAAGAAAAGCCTGGAATTGGATTTTCCTTGAAAAGAGTGCCGGTGCCGAACGAGCTCGGTCCTCATGACGTGCTGGTCAAAGTCAAACGAGCTTCGATATGCGGGACCGATATTCATATTTACGATTGGGACAGGTGGTCTCAGGAGAGAATTAGGCCACCTCAGATAGGCGGTCATGAATTCACCGGAGAGGTTGTTACGACAGGAAAGGAAGTCACCTCAGTTTCGATTGGAGACTCTGTGGTTTCCGAGACCCATATACCGTGTCAGAAATGCCTTCAGTGCAGGACCGGCAAGATGCACATATGCAAGAACACGCAGATTCTCGGTGTGCACAGGGACGGAGTCTTCGCAGAATATGTGAGGGTTCCCGAGGTTGTCTTGTGGAAGGTAGATCCTTCGATCCGTCCGGAATATGCTTCGATAATGGAGCCCTTCGGCAATGCCGTTCATACCGCGCTCGTAACTGATCTCACCGGAAAAAACGTCCTGATTACCGGGGCCGGACCTATCGGAGTGATGGCGGCGGCAGTGGCGAAAGTTGCAGGAGCAGCGCAAGTAATCGTGTCTGAGATTAAAGAGTTCAGAAAGGATCTTGCAAGAAAGATGGGAGCCGATGTAGTGATCGACCCGACCGAAGAGGATCTTCCTTCCAGAGTGAGAGCCTTTACGGAAGACAACGGAGCCGATGTACTTCTCGAGATGTCGGGAAACTCTACCGCCTTCACTCAGGGTCTTCAGAGTCTTACTAACGGGGCCGTCGTTTCTCTTCTTGGAGTCTTTCCCGGCGAGTTATCATTTGACATAAACGGACTGTTCACTTTCAAGGGCCTAACAATGTATGGTATTACTGGGAGAAAGATGTTCGATACGTGGCAGGTCGCGACTCAGCTGCTGAAGAACAATAGAGTCGACCTTTCGCCTGTCGTCACGCACATTCTTCCCGCAGATAGATTCGAAGAGGGATTTGATGTCATGAAGAGAGGTATTTCCGGAAAGGTAATCCTTGAATTCTGAATTGACTTGTCGGAGGTGTTTAGATGTTTGATTTTGATGTTCTTAAACAGGAAATGGAGGAGCTTGAAGAGAAGGGTCTGCTTGTCAAGATAAGGACACTTGAATCGCCTCAAGGCGCCTGGCTGAACATCGAGGGGAAGAAAGTTCTTAACATGTGTTCCAACAATTACCTTGGACTGTGTTTCGACGAAGAGCTCAAGGAGGCGGCGATCGACGGCATAAGAAAGTGGGGAGTTGGACCTGGAGCAGTTAGATCGATAGCGGGAACGCTTGAATTGCACAACGAGCTCGAAAGAGAACTGGCAAAGTTCAAGAGAGTCGAATCCACGCTGGTCGTTCAGTCTGGCTTCAATGCAAACCAGTCGGTAATTGCTCCGATCGTTACTGAAGAAGACGCTATTCTCTCCGATGAACTGAACCATGCAAGCATAATTGATGGAGTCAGGATGACAAAAGCCATGAGATATGTCTGGAAGCATAAGGATGTGAACGACCTGGAGACTCAGCTGAAAATGGCCGAGTCCGACGGGGCCAGGAGAAAGCTGGTAATAACGGACGGCGTTTTTTCGATGGACGGAGATCTTGCTCCGCTGCCTGAGATTGTCGAAAAGACGAACAAATACGGCGCGATTCTGATGGTTGACGATGCTCATGGTGAAGGCGTTCTCGGAAACCATGGGAGGGGAATAGTCGACCACTTCGGATTGCATGGAAGCGTCGATATCGAAGTCGGAACTCTTTCGAAGGCCTTTGGAGTAGTGGGAGGTTTTGTCGCCGGCAAGAAGACTCTTATCGATTATCTGAAGCAGAAGGCGCGCCCATTCCTCTTCAGTTCATCCCTCTCTCCGGCCGAAACCTCAGCCGCTATTGCGGCCGTAAGGAAGCTTTCTTCATCTGATGAACTGGTCAAGACGCTGTGGAGCAACGCAGGCTATTTCAAGGATCAGCTCAAGGCGCTCGGTTTCGATACGGGACATACAGAGACTCCGATAACTCCTGTGATGCTTTACGATGCGAAGCTTTCCTCGACGTTCTCAAAAAGGCTCTTTGAAGAGTCCATATTTGCAAGTTCGATCGGCTTCCCCACCGTTCCCAAGGGAAAGGCCAGAATAAGAGTCATGATAAGCGCTTCCCACTCGAGGAAGGATCTGGATTTTGCAGTCTCCAAGTTCGAAATGATCGGGAAGGAACTTGGCGTCATAAAGTAAAAACACGGCTTTAACTTCAGTTGAATATAATCTCTATTGTTGCAGCGGCAATGGCCGCTGCTTTTCGTGGAGGTGAAGCGCTTGTTTGTTTCGTTGGTGATACTGGCCGCTGGATTTGCTTTGCTCATAAAGGGTGCCGATTATCTGATAGAGGGATCTGTCGCGATAGCCAAGAATCTGGGGATCTCCGAACTGCTCATTGGACTCACGATAGTTGCAATGGGCACTTCGGCGCCGGAACTCGCAGTGAGTATCCAGGCGGCGATCAAAGGTTCGGACATCGCTCTAGGAAATGTTCTTGGGTCAAACATCGCGAATATTGGTTTGATCCTCGGTGCGACTGCTTTGCTTGCTCCGCTTGGAGTTAATAAGACTACCATGAGTTACGAAATACCTTTCGTTATTCTGATCACCGTCGCCAGTGGGGCGTTGATACTGGGAAACGGTAACGGCCTGAACAGGAGTGACGGCATAGTTTTGATTACTTTTTTCGTGATATTTATGATGTACGTGTTCACAATGGCTAAGAGGGACAGGAACATTTCAGACATCGTCGAGGTAGAAGGAAAGCGAGATATCGAGATCCTGGAAAAGAGTCCTGTACTGGCCTGGGTAGCCACAATCGGAGGGACCGCAGCCGTCATTCTCGGAGGAAATTTCGTGGTCAACGGAGGTTCTTCGATTGCCCGGATATTCGGCGTAAGCGATATGCTGATTGGGACAACTATTGTGGCTATCGGGACTTCACTTCCGGAGTTAGTGACTACCATTTCGGCAGGAAGGAAAAACCGCAGCGATCTTGCCATAGGGAATGTGGTAGGGTCGAACATCTTCAATCTTCTCCTGGTTCTCGGAGTCTCGTCCACCATCTCGCCTATCACGGCACAGAGATCGCTTACTGCGGAAATCATCTTTGCGTTGCTTCTCGCGATAGTTCTGCCGTTGCTTCTATTTAGAAAGAAGAAGCTGGACAGGCCAAGGGGGGCTCTGCTCCTGATAATCTACGCCGCCTTCCTGGTTTCAACCATATTCAGCGGTTAGGAATTCTGGCGCAAATAGAATCAAGGTCATTTTATGTGTGTGAATTGCCGTAGAGATGTCCTTTTGCAAACTGGCGCATGTAGACAATCGAAACTTCCAAATGCCTGCATTTGACCTGGAGAAAATAGTGAAATTCGACGTGGAGCTCATGTTTTTCGATATCTCTGTTCGAATAGCAGGCCGTATCGAAACCGGCCAATTTAAATCCAAATTTCAGGTAGAAGGAGTTGGCGGGACAGTTGAAGCTTTAGGTCTCGGGAACGAGACGTCTCATGCCAGCAGTGATTGCGTAGTCTCTTGCTGCATCCATTGATTTTTTCCTACTCCCATTCAACGGTGCTCCTCGCAGACCAAAATACGCGAGATGAGTTGTTCCACACTCTTTCGAAGAGAATTAGCCCCAGTTCCTTGCCGTTCTTGAAGGCTCCATACGTTAATGGAAGCTCCTTGAAAG
>WOZY01000181.1 GCA_011620045.1 Mesotoga sp. | reverse complement strand
TTCACCTTTGCAGCCGAAGAATACGGAGTTCACGAGATTCGGGACCTCGAAAACAAGGAATATCACAGGGGGAACTCCAGAAGCTTTCATGGAAGAGATATTTTCGCTCCCATAGCTGCTCATGTAGCCGCCGGACTGGAACCGGAAAAGCTGGGTTCAAGACTGATGAACTTCGAATATCTGAAATTCAAGAAGCCCGTCAGGGAAGGAAATACTATTGTTGGCGAAGTCGCATTTTATGATCACTTTGGAAATCTTGAAACGAACGTCCCTGTAGCTCTGGGGAATGACCTCGAGGAGGGTGATGTTCTTGAAATTGGGAAGGGGAGAAGACCCTTCAAGGCAACATTCGGAAAGACATACTATGATGTGAATTCGGGGAATCTGCTCGCTCATTTCGATTCAAGTGGTTTCCTCGAAATCACTGTAAACAAAGGGAGTGCCCGAGAGTTCCTTTCTCTTGAAGAGGGGGAACCCATTACACTTGTCAAAGTCTGACAAGGGCTTGTTCAATCCTGGCTACCACTACATAGTTGGTGGGGTAGTCTTGGGAGCGGGAGTTCTATTCTCCCTCTTCTACGGCTTCAGTCTTGAAAGAATGTTACTTGTGATTCTCCTGGCGGTCGCGTCGGTTATTACCGTATATCTTACATTAGTCAGACAACTCGAAAGGCTCATAAGACTTGTCCGCACTGGCGAAAAGAAATCGATTGGCGAACTTGAGGGACAGTTTAATGAGATATATGGCTTCTACAGAAATCTCTCACTCCAGATAGAAGAAGAGAGAAACTATTACGAAAAACTATACAGGGATTACTCAGAGCTTCTAAACACTCTTGACATTCCTGTCGTTTCGGTTGATGAGAAAGGCAACTTTGATCTCGTTAACGATGCTTTTATTAGGAGTTTCTCCTACGGCAGTCAAGGAGGAAGATATCTCCGCATCGACAGATTTACAAGAAGAACGGGTCTTATCTTTCCGCTTCAAGAAGGCCAGTACGAAGTTTACAGCAGGAAGCTGGGGAAACGTTACCTCGTATCGATAGCTCACAAAAAGAAGAGCGGGTTTCTGCTGACTCTAACGGACAAGACCAGCCAGTGGAAAACAAAACAACTTCTCGAAAAGACAAGAAGGTACGCAGTGGATGCCCAGACAGTTGCGGATCTCGCACATGGTCTAAAACAGCCTCTGGCAAACGTTAAGTTGGCACTTGATCTTTACAAGAGAACGAACAGGCCGGAGTATATGGAAACTCTTTCGAAAGAACTCAACTCATTCCAGAGTAGGATTGGGGGTATTCTGCAGATCTTCAGATATGGCGAAGAGTTCGATAGAGTAGATCTTTCCGAACAAGTGATGAAAGTCGCTTCCTTTATGTCTTCGATCTTCTCGGAAAAAAAGATAAAGTTCAAAGTTGTTTCTCTTGACAAAGGAATCGTTCTCATTCAGCGCGGAAGGCTTGAGAATGTTCTCAAGAATCTACTCATGAACGCCGTTGAAGCAAGCATACCAGGAGAGAGTTCCATCATCTCGAAAGTTAGAGCATCTAAAGAGGTTGTTACGCTGATTATTGCCGATACGGGAAAAGGCATCGATTCTGCCGCTTTGCAGAATGTATTCAAACCTTTCTTCTCGACAAAGTCCGAAGGATCGGGATTGGGACTGTACCTTGTCTACAATTTCTGTGAGGAGAACGATGTAAGATTGAAGATGAGGAGCATTCCAGGAAGGGGAACCGTGTTTGTATTGACCTTCAGGAGGCAAAGGGATGAAGAGTAAGGTTCTGTTAGTCGACGATGATCTCGCCTTTAATGGTTTGCTAGGCTCCGCTCTGGAAGAAGAGGGGTACGAAGTCGTTCAGGTTTACAATCTTGCTCAGGCAAAAAAACAAATATCTGAAGAATTCTTTGACTGCCTCATTCTGGACGTGAGACTCCCCGATGGTTCAGGACTCGATATTCTCCCTGAAGCTTCGACTAATACGCCCGTAATAGTCGTTTCTGCCCATGGGGATATAAACACTGCGATAGATGCGGTTAGAAAGGGAGCGTTCAATTTCCTGGAGAAACCCTTCGACCTAACTCATGCACTTCTTGAAGTGAAGAGAGCCATTGAGTTTTCAGAGCTTTCTCAGGAGAGGGATAGTCTCGCTGAAAGAATTATTGCTGAACCGTCTGTTGAGATAGTCGGCAACAGCAACAACATCCTTCAACTGAGGGAAACAATCGCCATAATTGCACAAAAAAAAGTGACGGTCCTTCTTGAGGGGGAGAGCGGTACGGGCAAAGAGGTCGTAGCAAGGTCCATTCACCAGCAGAGCGGAAGGAGAAAGTTTGTTCCGATAAACTGCGGTGCAATACCGGAAAACCTATTTGAAAGCGAACTCTTCGGATATGAAAAAGGAGCCTTCACTGGAGCATTGAATTCGAAGCCTGGTCTTATCGAAGAATCACACCGAGGAACACTCTTTCTTGATGAAATATCTGAGATGCCACTTGCGATGCAGGTTAAGTTGCTTCGAGTGTTGGAAACGTCGTCAAGCCAAAGGCTGGGCGGTAATTCTTTCCGTAAGCTCGATCTCCGGGTTGTCGCAGCTACTAACCGAGACCTCGAATCGGCCGTTGCAAAAGGCGATTTCAGAAGCGATCTGTACTATAGATTGAATGTTGTTATGATAAAGATCGAACCGCTCAGGGAGAAGAGAGAGGACATTCCGCTCTTGATAGACTACTTTCTACCGAAGCTGTGTGATGAACTGGGACTAAAGAAAGTCCCCAAAGTGCCGGAGAATTTTGTCAAAAGGATGAAGGAATACGATTGGCCAGGAAATATCCGTGAACTTCGAAACAAACTCCTATCGATTCTTGCAATGAACGGCAGGCTTGACAATCTTTCACATTCAATTCTCCCCGAGCGGGTTCAGCCCGAAGAAACAGAGTTCAAATTCGAGGAAGTCACACTTGATGAGCTCGAAAAGTGTTATGTTAGGTGGTTGATCGATCGACATAAAGGAAACAAGACAAAGGTGGCAAAGATTCTTGGAATAAGTAAGAGCACGCTTTACGAAAAGCTGAAGAGGTGGAATGTCCTTGAAAGTAATAACAACACACCGGAACCCGGATTTTGATGCATTTGCGTCTGCAGTAGCTGCTCAGAAGCTCTATCCAGATCACGTGATTGTCTTTGGAGGGCAACTTGTTCCCACACTGAAGGGCTTCCTTTCATCCAAGAGTCTTTTGTTGTCATTTTACAATGTGAATGAGCTGAAGATCTTCGGTCTCTCTTCCCTAATCATTGTCGACACTTCAGATGTGAAGAGGATTCCCTCTGCTCTTCGGCGAATGATAGGCAAGAGCACCCAAGTCAGGTTCTTCGATCATCACAAGACAAGTCTCTCGGAATCACAGCAAGGAATTTTCAAGGAACTGGGATCCTGCACCACTCTCATGTGTAATCAACTGAGAAAGAAGAGGAAAGAAGTCACTCAAAGTGAAGCAGTACTCTTCGCTACAGCGATCTATAGAGAAACCGGGAACTTCACTCACGCCTCGACCAAGGCTCAGGACCTAAGGACGGCCGCCTGGCTAATAGATGTCGGCGCACAACCTGACTGCCTAGGAGTCTACTCGAGCTATAAGTTGAGCTCTGCCCAGCAAAGACTTGTTGAGTCTCTTATACTCGGCCTCAAGAGCACATCGATAAGGGGTGTGGAAATCAATATAGCTACTGCAAAGAGAGATTCGCTGCCTACCGGATTCAGTCTTGTGGTCGAGAAGCTCTGGTCATTCCTTGGCGTAGAGAATCTAGTCGTACTTCTCGAAACAAATAACCGGGTCTACTTCACACTCAGATCGCGCTACATGAATCTCGACACAGCTGAGCTCGAAGGCACTCTCAGGAATGGAGGAGGGTCTTACACTCTAGGTTACTTCGAAAACTGCTCCGCGGTAGAGGCAGAAGAAAGAATACTAAGAAACTTCGAAGACAATATTGTACGCCTGATAAAGGTTAGGGAGATTATGTCCTCACCTGTTAGAACCGTTCTCGTCGACATGAAAGTCGAGGACGTCTTCAAAATCATGCAGCGAACCGGTCATCACACTCTTCCAGTAGTGGATCGTGAAAAGATTGTGGGCATTTCTAAATACAGGGATATTGAGAAGGCCGTGCGTCACGGGCTATCTGAAAGAAGAATTGTTGAAGTTATTGACAGGTTCTTCGTAACAGCTTCAGCAGATGATTCCGTTCAGTTGGTAACCGACAAGATGATGGAAAACGACACAACGGCGGTTCTTATTCTTGACAACGGCATACTAAGCGGAATAGTAACAAGAACCGATCTATTGAAGAGTACTTTTGGCAGAAGAAGAATAATTGATCCCGGAGAAAGCCATGGCGAACCGAATTACGCAAAGTTCCCAGTAGAAGATCTCATAGAGGAACGCACAGAGAAACGAATAGTAACAATGTTAAGATTTCTTGGTGCTGTTGGAAGCGAACTGAATATGCCGACATATATCGTTGGAGGTTTTGTAAGGGATTTACTTCTTAACAAACAGAATCTAGATCTGGATATCGTTGTCGAGGGAAACGCGAATGCCTTTGCCGAAACTTTCAAGAAATACTTCAATATTAAGATCGTAGAACACGGAGAGTTCCTGGCAAGCTCGATGTTTTTCAACGACGGTCTGCGAATCGACGTGGCAACTGCCAGGACCGAGTATTACAAGAAACCGGCAATGCTTCCTGAAATCGAGATGAGCACAATCAAGAAGGATCTCTACAGAAGGGACTTTTCCATCAACGCAATGGCGATAAAGCTTAATCAGGAGGAATTTGGTATTCTGATTGACTTCTTCGGCTCAAGGAAGGACCTTTCAAACGGAGTAATTAGGGCTCTCCATCCCCTTAGCTTCATAGAAGATCCGACAAGAATTCTCAGGGCTGTAAGATTCGAGCAACGGTTTGGATTTGAAATTGAGGTCCGGACTGCCGAACTACTAAAACTATGTGCTGCTGAAGGATATTTGAATAGAGTCACCGGACAGCGGCTGAGAGATGAGTTGATCAAGACGCTACAAGAGCCTCTTCCCCTGAAGGCACTTAGGAGACTTTCTAGCCTGGGCGTAACAGAAAGGCTCTTCCCACAATCGAAGTTTGATAGAGAAACGGACCTCATGCTAGATAGGTATTTCAGCAGAAGAGCGAGAAACGCTTCGCTAGTTGGAGAGGACAGAATCTTCTACACTCTCCTGATGATTATGCTTAGAAATAGCGACAATGAGGCAATTGAATGGTGTATCGAACGCTACGGACTGACGAGAAACTTTCTCGACAGGCTTACTGATGCGATAGGTACAGGTAGTAAAATAGTAATTGAGAAGCCAAGAAAGCCTTCTCAGTTTCATATGCTGTTGAAGTCAAGAAAGTCGGAAACTTTGAATTTTGTTGATTCCTATCTAGATGAAGAACAAGATTTTCTGTTTCTAGCTTATTTGAAAGGGTTGAACGAAATTAGACTGACCGTTGATGGAACTGCACTAAAAGAGAAGTACGGCATGAATGAAGGACCAGAGATCAGGGAAGTACTTGACAGACTATTCTGTGCGAGACTGGACGGTCTTGCAAAAGATAAGGAAGATGAATATGTGAGGAAATACCTGAAAGGGAGGGGATAGAAATGAAAAGAGCAAAGTTGTTCGTGATGCTGGGTGTGCTAATAGTCCTTGCGTTTGCAATTTCCTCTTGTTTCCCAGTTAGTGGAAGCATAGAGATTCTAGAGCAGGAAATTGGATGGGAACCGGGAAAGCCTGTCATTATTGAAGCCGTCGAGCTATTGTTTACTCCAGATCCATCGTCGAATTACCAGTGGTCAGTGGAGGTCAAACCTCAAAATGGTAGCTGGACATCCAGAAACGATCTGGTCAAAGTAGTACCGAGCACCAAGAACTCGATAGCAGTCGTTTATCTTCCAGTCTACGAAAACTTCGAAATCAAAATTACCGCAAGCATCTCCGGAACCAGTGTGAGTGGAGAACACGGGAACTACAGTTCAGAAATCACTAAAGACGTAAGTGAAATACCAGATGTATTGGTTGAAGTCTTTGAAAAGAGTTTGGGCTTCAATGCGCCTGACTTGTGGTTTGAGGACTATTTGGAAGGAAACAGATCAAATTCAACAAGGACTCCTGTATATTACAAACTCAGCAAAGCTCTTCACGCAGCTGCTTATTACGACAGAATACGTTGGGGAGTGTACCCTGCAAATGAGAGTATTCTTCCATCTGCACAAGTTGTATTTCACGGTGATGCTGACTACGTTGTAAACAGCACTTCGACATCTGTATCTGCAAACATGGAAAACTTGTTCAAGTCTGTAGATATTGCTCACAACCGATTCAAGATGCGCATCGAACCGCGTAGTCTCACAGGGCTCGATTCAGGATGGAGAGTAAGAGACTGGATAGTATCACTGAACGTTTCTGAGGCTGTTCTGGATAGTCCAAACACTTCAATATATCTTGTGAAAATCGACCGTTCGGATTACAGAGCAACTCAGATATTCAACATTAAGAACGAATTCTATCTTTCTGAAGCAAGCGATGATTTTCGAGTAGAGGCAAATGTTCCCGAAGCGTGGCTTCTTGAATCGAAATATGGGACACTATGGAGTGAGGATACCTATTTTGCTGTAGTAGTAATGAACTATGACAGTATAACTCCCCAGATCGATACTGATCCATATGTTGTCAAAGCTGCTGAGATGGTCTGGTAGCAAGGGAGAAAGATTTGGAAGAGAGAGTTCTCGCAGTCGATGTTGCTTGTCTAGGAGAGCTGGCAACCCGTAACGGGTTGCTGGCTCTTCCTTTAGATGAAATAAAGAAACGAGTTGAGAGTTTCGGAAAATTTGCTCCGCGTTTCGATGCCGAGCGCGATGAATCAATGAGGCAAATAATACCTTATGTGGTCTTCAAGAATGGGAATGAATACCTCCTTATGAAGAGAACCAAAAAGCAAGGAGAAGCGCGTCTTCACGATATGTATTCAATAGGTGTCGGGGGTCATATCAATCCAGAAGATGGAGTATTTCCATGGGAGGCATTTGAGAATGGCTTCGAACGGGAAATCCGAGAAGAGGTCTCAGTAGACATCCACTCAATGGATTACCTGGGAATCTTGAATGACCTTCAGACGGCTGTAAGCAGAGTCCACATGGGAGTTGTCTACTTGGCAGAGGTGGATTTCAACGGATTCAACGAAGTGGAAAAATTCACGGGTGAGATGGTCGACCTTGCAAAGCTCTCCAAGTATAGGGAGAGGATGGAAACATGGTCTCAAATAGTTTTGGAATATCTTCTGTCTCGTTGAAATGCCCGGCAAAGATTAACCTATATCTTTCAGTAGATAAGAGGAGAAGTGACGGGTTTCATAACATAAGCACCGTCTTCCAGACAATAGACTTATTTGACGAGTTGATTCTTACTCCAGGAGTTAACGAGACTTGCTTCAGATGCAATACCCATCTTACCTGGAATCACGAGAATACTCTTCACAAAGCGCTTGCTGAGGTTGAGAAACAGATTGGGAGAGAAATCAAAATCGGAATTGAATTGAAGAAGAGGATCCCTTCGGGAGGAGGTTTGGGCGGAGGCAGCTCGGATGCCGCTTCTTTACTGAGATTCTTTGCTCAGGCATTTGAGATCGAAACTGAAAGACTAATCGAAATGGCATCGACGGTCGGTAGCGATGTTCCATTCTTTCTCAGAGGCGGGACAGCCATAGCTTCGGGAAAAGGCGAGATTTTGAGTTATCCAGGCGATGTGACGGGCTATTCCGTTGATTTGAGTTTTCCGGATGTTGAGGTCTCGACAGTACTGGCATACAGACTAATAGATGAAGGGGATTTCTTTCCTGGCATTGATGAGAGAAGAGCCGAGCAATACTATAAAGCCCTGAAAGCCTATGATACCCTTAGCATAAAGAATCTTTCTCTAAATTCATTTCAGAATCCGATCTTCAATCGCTTTGCGGAGATCAAAGAGCATTATTCGAGATCCTCGTTGGAGAAATCAAATGCTGTCGTTACTATGATGACGGGATCAGGATCAACCATCTTCTCACTTTTTCAAGGCAGAATAGGAAGGTACAGGTTCATTAGTTCAGAGGAGCTGAATAAAATATGGTATTCGACGGGTTGACTCTTCAGAGAGTCACTGCAGAGATCTCAGATAGCAGAGGAATGCAGCTGAGACAAATATATCAAATAGGTAGGACGGAGTTCTTCTTTAAGTTGTCGAAAACGGGAGTTGAGGTATCGATTAACCCGTCTTCTCCGTACATCGTAAAAGGAGAGAGAGAGCAGAACTCCCCGTCATTGGAAACACCTTTCAGCCTCTTCTTGAGAAGACATCTCAACGGATTCTTCCTGATCAATGTGGAGCAGAAGGGAATGGACAGAATACTTCGACTTGACTTCGAAGGAAGAGACGCTTTTGGAGAGAAAAAGCATTACTCGCTTCTCATAGAGTTCATCGGACCGGGTTCGAACATTATTGTACTGGATGAACAAGACATGATAGTACAGGCTTTTAGAGAGATGGTGACCTCTAAGAGAACCATCGCCAGGGGCTTGAAGTATTACTCGCCTGATACCCCCTGCAAATCTCTTAGAGGACTGTCTAGAGAAGAGATCTCATCCTATCTACTTGAATCAACCGATATTCTCTCGTCCGCTATCAGAAAGTCCTTTACAGGTTTTTCCAGATCGACGGCCGAGAATATCATCGGTTATCTTCAACTCGAAGATATTCCTCCAGCTATGATTGAAGAGGAAAGGCTTACGGAAGTAGCTGAATTCCTGAGCAATCTTTCCAGAAATAGCAGCGACAACCACCTTTTTATTCTCGAGGGGGAAGATGGTACTGAGATCTCTCCCATCCCTCTCGACCACAAGAATCATTGCGAGAGACTTAGAGCATCCGAGGCGATAAAGCGCGCGCTCGAATCTGCTGGCATTGAAACTGAGATTGACAGGCGAAAGACTTCCATTGTCAGGAAAATAGAGAAATCCTCTAAACGGCTTGTCAAATTGATTGAAAAGCTGGAGAAGGAGCTGGCCGAACTTGAAAACTACGAAGTATACAGAAGGAACGGAGAGCTTCTCGTAGCAAACTTATACAGATTGAAAGAGAGACAGGAAAGAGTTGAGCTTGAAGACTGGGAAACCGGCAAGATAACAACGATTTCCCTCGACAAGAGACTTACGCCATCAGAGAACGCGCAGCTTTTCTTCAAGTACTTTGACAAATCCCATAGAAAGGAACTTCATATTAAGAAAAGGCTGAGAGTCCTTCATGAGGAGAGCGAATACTTGGAGCAACTCAAAGAAATGCTTCTTCAAGCCGAATCAATCGACGAAATTCGTGAATTCTCATCTGAACTTGAAGAGGCCGGTATAGTCCGAAAGCCAAAGAATGCAAGAGATGGAAGGAAAAAGCTTAAGAGATCTGGCCCAAGGATCTTTGAAAGAGACGGTTTCAAATATCTAGTTGGAAGGAATAACGTTGAAAATGATGAAATTACGAGGAACGCCTCCAGGAATGATATCTGGTTTCACGCCAGAGGTATTCCAGGAGCACATGTTATACTTAAAAGAGCAGGTATGGAGATTTCTACCGATGCCATCCACTTTGGCGCTGTTCTGGCTGCAAAGTATTCGAAAGGCAGGCAATCAGGAAAGGTAGATGTTGTCTATACGGAAGTTCAGAACGTCAGGAAACCAAAAGGAGCAAAGCCAGGAATGGTTCTATATAGAAGCCCGGGAACAATCACAGTAGATCTTACGAAAGAGGTGGTGGAAAGAAATTGATAAGACTTCCGCCATATATGTTTTTCTTGGGCGGCTTCCTCACATACGCTTCAATTTTCTTTTCAAGCGCAGAAGTCTCAATGACCATGTCGGTTATTGGAATGACGATAAGTCTCTATATATGGTATATCCTCGCATGGAATCGCGACAGACACCTTAAGAACATGAAATTGAAGGGAATCGTCAAA
>WOZY01000053.1 GCA_011620045.1 Mesotoga sp. | reverse complement strand
CCGACAGGGCTATGAAGAGGCTCTCGAGAATTCCCGTTCTTGAGTATATAGAGAAAAGCGAAACGATAGACGTGAACGGCGGCTGGGAGCAGCTGGGTGTCACAAAAGAGGAATTCGTCTGGGCACTGGACGAGAAGAAGAAACTCATCGGATGGGTAGATGTTTCTCATTCCAGGGAGCTTCCTCTCAGAGAAGCTCTGACTGAGATGCTGGAGGAAGAGATTTTGAGCCCCGACAGCTCAGTAAAGGAAGCGCTCTCAAGAATGCTTGAAAGCGGAACTATGGCTCTGCCGGTCGTTGAGAGATCTGGCCGTTTTCTTGGCCAGATAAGTTTATCCAGAATTCAGGAGTTGACCAAAAGTGACAAAGAAGAAGAGTAGAGTCATATCCTGGATAGTCCTTGGGATATTTCTTCTGGCGTTCATTCTGCTCATATCCAACATGGCTCTCTGGGAGAGCTTTCTAAGATGGCTCTTTCCGGAAGAGAGGGAGGTTCTTCACCCCAGGGGCACCCTGCTGGAACTCGTCGGAGAACACCTGTGGATGGTGATTGTGTCAAGCGGACTCGCAACTATAATAGGTATTTCGATCGGCGTTCTCGTTACGAGGCCGCTGGGAAGGCAGTATCTGCCTCTCGTTTCCAATCTTAGCTCTCTCGGACAGACCTTTCCTCCCGTTGCGGTGCTCGCCCTTGCAGTTCCTCTTCTTGGATTCGGGTTCAAGCCCACGGTTGCGGCTCTGCTCCTATATGGACTTCTACCTATCTTAAGGAATACGATAATCGGCATCGAGAATATCCCCTCCGAAGTTCGCGAAGCGGCTTACGGTATGGGTATGTCTTCCTGGCAGGTGCTCTTCAAGATCGAGCTTCCTCTCGCGCTAAAAGTTATTATGTCGGGAATACGGATATCTGTTGTTATCAATATCGGGACGGCGACCGTCGGAGCCACAATCGGAGCCGGCGGACTTGGATCGCCCATAACCGCGGGGCTTGTGTCGGACAATGCCGCCTTCATACTGGAAGGAGCCATTCCAGCCGCCCTTCTTGCCTTTTCGGTCGATGCGCTGCTCGGGAATATTGAGAAGAGCATTTCCTCGGAGTAAGAAGATTACCAGTCTAGCTACTGTTGATGATCAAGCGGTCCATCCTCGTAATTGTTGATTGTGGCAGAGTTGCCACCGCTTGCAGGACGCGGAACGGAAATCTTGCCGCTCACAAAGAGATCGCCGAGTGCTCTTACATCTCTCCCTGACGGGTTCTGGAAGAGCCTGAGCCCGAAGTGAGGCATGGAGGCAAAGATGTGATCGAAGATGTCAGACTGTAATGATTCATAGTTTACCCAGGAAGTATCCTTGCTGAAGCAGTAAATCTCAAGTGGAAGGCCGGTGCCTGCAGGTTGAAGCTGTCTGACCATGATTATCATGTCTTTGTTGGTTCCGGGATGGTTTCGTAGATATGCGGTCACATATGCTCTAAAGGTCCCGATATTCGTCATTCTTCTGCCGTTGACCGGTTCGCTCACATCTATCTCGTTCTTCTTGTTGAATTCATCGATCTCTTTCTTCCTGCTTTCGAGATAAGGCCTCAGAATCTCGATTCTGTAGAGTCGGTCGAACAATTCGTCATCCAGAAAGCGAATCGATGAGTTGTCTATAAATACCGATCTCTTGATCCGCCTTCCCCCGGCCTGAAACATCCCCTTCCAGTTCTTGAAGGATTCCGAGATTAAGGCGTAGGAGGGAATTGTGGTGATCGTTTTGTCCCAGTTCTGGATCCTGATCGTGGTAAGTGTTATGTCTATAACGTCTCCGTCGGCCTGAAATTTCGGAACCTCTATCCAGTCGCCTATGCTGACAAGATTGTTCTTTGAAATCTGGATGCTGGCGACCAGTCCCAGCAGCGAATCTCTGAACACTACCAGAAGAACGGCCGTCATTGCTCCGATCCCACTCAGAATACCCCATGGAGAGATTCCGGTCAGTACGGATACCACAATGACTCCGGCCACTATGTAAATCATGATCTTGACTACGGTCATATAGCTCTTTATCGGCTTATCTCTGGAGGTTTCGAGAGACTGGTAGGCGCTTGTGAAGACGTCGAGGAAGGCGTCAATAACGACAGCCGCAATGAATATCAGGTATGTTGTAACCAGCTTGTAGATCAAGCTCTCTATCGCAGGGAATGCCTGGGCGAAGAGAGCGATGACTATTGCAGGTATCATCAGTGCTATCTTATAGAGAACTTTGTGCTTGATTAGATAATCGTCCCACTTGAACGCGGACTTTCTAACTATGATTTCTATGGGCTTGATCAGGAGTTTCTCAAAGAGGAATTTCGAGAGAAAGGCCACAGCAAGCATTATTATCGCGACAACAATGTTGGCAAACACTATGTCGAAAGTCTCATTAAGCCCAAGTGCCGAAAACCATTCAGCAAAGAGATTTACCACTTGATCGCCTCCAGAGACAATAATAACATCACTATCGAATAAGGGCTACTTGTACTATGGTTTCTAAAATCTGACTGATGGATGAGTCAATGGAAATTTCATTACAGATTCACCGGAACAGAGGGTTACAGAGATCGCCACAATGTCGTAAAATAGTATATTGGAGGTGAGTGAGTTGAAATGTCCCGAATGCTACTCTAGTGATAACAGGGCGACGCCGCTAAAGAACCCCGAAGATTGCCTGACGAACCATGTTCAATATATCTGCTCCACGTGTGGCAGGGTGATTTGCATGGAGGACGATGAACGGGAAAGACACGGTCCCCGATCCTCCTTCAGTTCTTTCAATGACGCAATGCTTTACCTCCGGGCAGCCGAAGCGCTATTCAATGGACCTTGCGGCATCTACGAACTCACAGATGGAGCGAAGGTCTTCTACAAGATTTTCAAGGACAAAGACGGGCTGATGAACTACCTGATGGAGAACCCGGAGAAGAGATGCCCTCTGGGAGAAGCGCTTCACGAAACAGAGGAATTCAGGCCGGTAGCTGAAGGGCAGATTCGGAAACTGGATAAGGAAGAGGCCGAAGAGTATCTGAGAGAGAGAGAAGTTGATGACTAGCTTTGAGACAATCTTTCTTTTCGTTGTCTATGTAATCGCTTTCTTCGAGCTCTTTTTGCTGTCCCTCAACTATAGAAATGCGAAGCTTTCTAAGGTCTCACTTCCAGATAACTTGCGAGACGTCTTCAACGATGATCTCATCGAAAAGTCTGTGGAATATACGAGAGCCAAGGGAATTATTGTTATGGTCTCTTCTGTCGTGAATCTTATAGCACTGAGTATTGGGATCTTCTGGGTATTCAGGGCAATCGAATCTCTTTCGACGAAATTGGCGGAGGGTTTTGCGATGCGCGGCCTCATCTTTTTCACCTTGATCGCCGCAATTTCCTTCGCAATCTCTCTCCCCTTTTCGATTTACTCGACATTCGTTTTGGAAAACAGATATGGCTTCAATCGGACGACACCAAAAACGTTTATTGTAGATAAATTGAAAGGGCTGCTTCTAGTTGCGGTAATCGGAATTCCGCTCATGTATCTTGCGCTTCTCGCTATCGACTCGTTCACGTACTGGTGGGTCTACTTGCTCGTCGGAGTAATTGCATTTGAGTTGCTCACCCAGCTGATCTTCCCTACAATCATTCTTCCTCTCTTCTACAAGCTGAAGCCACTCGAAGATGAGGACCTTATGAAAAGGATTAGAGCGATTGCCGAGAAATCTGGTTTCGCCGTCAAATCGATCCTCGTTATGGATGCATCGAGAAAAACCGGCCACACGAATGCCTTCTTCACGGGCATTGGAAGGGCAAAGAGGATAGTCCTGTACGACAGCCTCCTCGAGAAGCATTCTTCTGAAGAGATAGAGGCGATCTTCGCCCATGAGGCCGGTCACTTCAAGCGTAAACACATACTCAAGGGGATGCTCTTATCGAACGCGGTTACGGTTTTCGCCATATTCCTTCTGTGGCTGATCGTCGAAAGCGACACCGTTACCGGTATCTTCGGAATCTCAGAGAAATACACAATTCTGCTTTATGCGGGGATCTTTTTGTCTTCAATCTTCACGGTCCTTGACTGGATAGACTCGTACATAAGCAGGAAGTGGGAATTCGAGGCCGACAGGTATGCGGCGCAGATTACAGGTAATCCGCAACCGATGATCGGAGCCCTGAAAAACCTCTCCGTGTCGAATCTGTCGAACCTCAGCCCGCATCCTTTGTACGCTGCCCTTTATTACTCGCATCCGCCATCTTGGGAGCGAATTGAAAAGCTGAACGGAATAGTCTCTAATGTAGACGAAAGAAAGAGTAGGGGGTGAGATCTTGAAACTGAAGTTCATTAACTGTGTGACGCCTGTAAACAGGCTTGAATGGATCGAAGAGTACCTCGACCTTCCGTTCGAACTCTTCTGCAAACATGATGAGTTGACTGGCTTCATCACGAGCGGAAACAAGATCAGGAAGCTCGAGTATCTTCTGAAAGATGCTCTGGAAAAGAAAGCAGATACGGTATTCACTTGCGGGGGCATTCAGTCGAATCACTGCAGGGCGACTGCGATGGCGGCGAGATCGCTTGGAATGCAGCCGGTTCTCTTCCTCAGGGGAAGGCCGATGGAGATTCCTCAAGGGAACGTCCTTCTAGATACCATGGTAGGAAGCGACATCCATTATGTAACCAAGGAGGAGTATTCGAGAATAGATGAGATCTTCGCAACGAACAAGGAAGAATACGAGAAAAATGGCAGGAAAGTCTACCTGATCCCCGAGGGCGGCTCAAACGCGCTTGGCGCAAGGGGATATGTGGACGCCGTCAAAGAGCTCTCGGGCCAGATAAATCTCGATCATGTTGAAGCCGTATTTACAGCTGTCGGCAGTGTTGGAACCTATGCGGGAATTCTGGCGGGACTCAGGACGCTAGGTTATAACACCGGAGTCATAGGGATTAACGTAACGAAGGATCCTTCCTCGCTCTTCGTTGAAAAGACAAAGAGACTGATCGGGGACATGAAAGAGTACGGAATAGATGTATCGATAGACGACGGAGAGATCGAAATAGTCGACGACTTCTCGGGTCCCGCTTATGCCGTGCCTTCGGAAGAGGATACAGAGCTTATCAAGAGTCTTGCGAGGGAGCGAGCCTTCTTCCTTGACCCTGTATATACGGCAAAGGCCTTCAGAGGAATGCTTCAGATCTCAAAGGAAAGATTCGCGGGAAAGAGAATCGTTTTCATTCACACTGGCGGACTGTTCAAGCTGTTCGACAATCCTGCCACTTACATAAAGTAAAGCCCTGCACCGCAGGGCTTTATATTTTGTTCAGGTTGTTCAGCCTTTCCAGAAACTTGTCGACGTTCTCCCTGAATCTCTTTATTTTGATCTCCGATGTTTTCAGGTATTCGAGGCCGGCCTTCGTAATCTTGTAGTTCTTCTTTGCAGGACCTTTGTCCTCTGTGTTCCATTCAGAGGTTATAAGCCCCATCTCTTCTAGACTGCCCAGCACACGGTAAAGGCTACCCATCTGACCGACACCGAAGATTGGGATCTCGAAGTCGTTGATCCTGGAAGAAAGCTCATAACCATGAGCAGGTTTTTCGGCGATAAGAAGAAGCAGATACAGCTCGATCCATGACCTGCCCATTCCCATCCGTCTTCCCCTCATATTTCTCATGATAGGTTCCGCTATAGTTTCCTAGTGTTCGTGGAACTTTCCGCGGTCTTCGGGCTCGTATTCAACACTGGAAAGTTCACCTTCGATGTAGGTTCTTACTAGCTCTTCAACGGTCCCGCTGGCACCGGTAATGACATGTACGCCCAGCGTCTCGAAGAACTGTCTTGCCCGACCGCCCATGCCTCTTGTTATTATCACATCGGCGCCTTTACTCTTCACGTAGCCCGGGATATCGCCCGGCTCGTGCTGTTTAAAAGGATTTGCTTCGATTTCGTGAGAGACAATCTTGTTGTTCTCAACAGTTACGAATGCAAAGAACGGAGAGTGACCAAAATGCTCCGAAATTCTGGACTTTAGACCGTTATTATCAATAGTTGGAATAGCGATTTTCACGAAACTACCTCCTCACCTATATTCATCTAACATATATTATAGCATCTGAATTACACTAGATTCTGACCTTATTGGCATCTATGACCTGTTGTCACTCTTTCGCGAGAGAGAATTTTGTTCAGTGGTTTTGAAAGCAAATGAGAATCAATTCTGGCTTCGAAATCCCAATTTACTGATTTGTGGTGAAGCGCAAAGGTTGTTGAGGGAGGTATGAAACTACTGCCTTCCGTTTGAACAGTTGCGAGAGAATTAGCATAGAGGAGGTGCGGCATGAAAAAGACTCCTGCTTTTCTGGTAATTGCGGCATTGTGTGTTACGGCGCTTGCGAATGGTCTGCTGGTTATTACTTTGAAGGATGGTTCAATCTACGAATTCGATCTTTATGAAATCGAGAGTCTGGTATACGTTGTAGACGATGAACTGCCCCTGGAATCAAGTATATGAGCCTCGACAAAATCGTTTTCGTTCCCGGTGAAGAGATCAATCTCAATTTCTTCGGAACTTCAAGACTCGGGTCTTACGCATGGATCGGAATCGTTTCCTCGGATATTCCACATGGAAGCGAGTCCGAAAACGACCTGCATGACATACAGTATTCTTACGTCGGTGGCATGACAGATGGTCTGATAATATTCACCGCTCCCTGTGATGCTGGATTCTACGACTTCAGATTGAATGATTTTGACAAAGGTAACATCGAGATCGACTTCCTAACTTTCGAGGTCTGGGAGTAGTCTGCAGAGCCAATGTTCATTGTTTGAAAGTTGCCCTGGGCGTCGTTCTGCTCTTGAAAGGTTATCCCAACTGTGATAGAATCTTCGAGTACGGGGCGTAGCGCAGTTGGAAGCGTGTCTGCATGGGGCGCAGAAGGTCGCTGGTTCAAGTCCAGTCGCCCCGACCAAGAACCCTCGATTCGTTCGGGGGTTTTTTTCGGCGTTCTCGGGGACTCCATTATTAACATTAGCGTAAAGTTCACTGGATTCTTGAAAGAATTAGGGTAAAATCCGGAGTTTTCCTATGACAAATCATGTAAATCAATCCAGGAAAGTGACCTCCTTACTTTGCAGATTCTCGTATTATTGACCGGCAAATTGGTCGTCTTTCGTGAAAATAGCTGTAAGGCGTTTCTTGCGAAGTGTACAAGAGAGTGTTGTGGAAGCAAGTCCAAAAGAGGCATACGATCTATCAGCAAGTTGCGAGAGCGGGTCTTCTTATTTAACGGGCGAACGCAATCCTATGTCGTTCAGCAGGCGGGAACCTGTCGTCAATCTTTCTGCCGTTTCAGTATCCCCTGAATGAACTCAGCCTTGCCATTTGTATAAGCTTCTCTGTTGTCTCTGAATTTCTCGGCGAGCTCTTTCTTGAGCGCAGCATATTGTTGTACGGCCTCTGGGTTTTCACGCAAATAGTTCCTGAAGAAGATGTGCTCTTTCCAAAACTTGCTCCCAAAAACGACCTTGTGTACGTGATAGTCAACCTCACTGCCGGATCTTTCAAAGTATCTTCTCTCTGGCATTGAATATTCGTGCTCGGGTCTGTAAAGATAGCCCGTTCTTTCAATGAATGGCACGCAGGAGTCGGCTTGTTCAAGTGATGATACGCCAATCATTATGTCGATTACCGGTTTTGCTTGAAGCCCCGGGACGGACGTGCTTCCTATATGTTCTATCGTCATCTGTAGCTCATTTAGTGAGGCAGAAATCCGCTCGGCTTCCTCCTTGAACAATCTAGGCCAAGCAGTACTGTATTCTTGTACTATTACCGGCTTTCCTCTCGTTCAGATCACCTCTTCAGATTAATCAGCTGGAAGTGTCTTACACAGCGTTATGCGTTATGATTTCGGGGAAGATCGATTCGAGAATGTTAACCTTCTCCGGAACTTCAGAGATTCCCCAGGGGATGTTCTTCCACGAGCCGGTCAGGAGCTTTCCAAGTCTCCAGAGCCTGGTGGCCGAAAGCCTTCCTGTCAAAAGCGGAACGAGGTCCGAAATCGCTATCTGGAAATCCTCTGTGGCTTCAGTTATCTCTGCTTTTCCGTTTCCGACCAGGATTTTACAGTTATTCTGGGACAGTAGTTCGTCTTTTACTTTCAACACAACGCTCCCGCGAACTGACCTATCCATGAGCTTCGAAATGACTGGAAGCGGGTGAAGGATTCTTACCATCCTTGATGAGGCATCTATCATACTGAGCTCTTTTCCAGCCTGCCATCTCGAATGGAAGAAGAGTTCTATTGGAAAATCTGGCGGCATCCTGTTCATTTCGAAGGTCGCGATCTGGTCCCTATGATTTAGTATGAACCTCTTCAGCGCGTATAATCCTTCAAGATCAACGAAGGAGAAGCTCTCTATAAGCATCTTTCTCTCCTTCTTGCTGTAGACCATCATTCCGTGAGGTGACCCTTTGTCGTCGATGGCTACTACTCCAAACAGATCCTTCTTGTGGAATATCTCCTGACTGCAAGCGGCAATTTCCAGCGCCTCGGTGTAGCGAGAGGTTTTCCAAAGGACTTTCCGGGCTTCTTCAATTAACGTTTTCATCTCTTCATTATTTAGAAGCTTGCCGGAAACTAGCTTGAGATTGTCGTCTTCCAGTTCATCCGAAAGAAGAGAGAAATCGAAGGTCAGTTCCAGGCTCTCGAAGCCAAGCCCGAACCCCAGCCTTACGTAGAAGTCGTGCTTGAAAGGATCAAGCATGATAATATGAACTCCGCTTTTCAAAGTCTCCTGTATATCCCTCAAGAGAATTGCTTTTGTTATTCCCCTTTTGCGATATTCGGGCAGCGTGGCCACGGCTTCGACGTACCTGCATTCAAAAGGTTTGGTGCGGATTTTCGCGAGATACTTGTAGCTAATGTATGCAGCAACCAACTTCTCTTCGTCGAATGCCCCCCAGACATAGTCCCAGAGGGAAGGATCTGAGAAGAAGAACTCGCTCTCTTCCGGTTCGAAGTATTCGAATGACATCAGGAAGATCTCGATTATTCTATCCTTGTATGAGCAGTCGATTCTCCTTATCTCCATCACGCACCTCTTTCCCCAACAATGATAACAGATCATCATTCTGTGCCCTCATTGGTATTTGCAATACTGTTGGTTGCCCCGCATGAGAATTAGAACCGAGAGATTATCTAACCTTTGCAGACCATTTGCTTGGAATATATTTGATTTTTCTAGAAAATGGGGGACCTCATACAGAATCCTTGAGTATACTGATGAAATCCCGATAGCACCTTACCTTACTGAGCTTTCCGAACTAGAGAACGAGATTTTCAGTTCATACTAATGCGAGAGTAATCAAAAGACACTCAGTATGTAGGCTATTAGGATATAATATATATGAGTGAATTGTTAAGGAAGCTATTAGTGTCTTGACCAACAAAACATTCATGTAAAGATAATACAGTTCGACAATTGCCTGATGGCAATGCTGGAGGGGATCGTATGGGTGTAGTTAGGATTATTGGAATTGTGCTTATTGTAGCCGGCGTTCTGGGTTTGGTGTATGGAGCGTTCACATACACTAAAGACACTCACACTGTCGATCTTGGCATAGGGGAGATTGATGTGAAGCAGAAAGAAACTGTACAGATTCCGATTTGGGCAGGTGTTATCTCAATAGCGGTTGGCTGTGTACTTCTGTTCTTGCCGCTTAAGAAAGGCTAGTTACCTCTACCTGACGGCTGACGAAAACCCCTCAAAATCGATCTCCATATCCTTAGCACTATTCTATCAAGTACTCATCGTCATCTCTTAAGCTGATTTTCTTGTGGTGCATTACAGTTGTGCGCAGAGATCAAGGACCGGATAGAAGTATCGAAAGTTGGAATCTAGAGAATTAAAGTCGCTTCTTGCCAGCTCAAGACTTCGGACTTTCGCCTAACAAAGCCGAAGACGGTTCTAAACAAATCGTCTTGGGTTTAATTACTTGTCTCGAGAGGGTTATCCTAGGGCTTGAAGAACCGGGAGTCAAGGAGTACCAACATCCTATTTG
>WOZY01000174.1 GCA_011620045.1 Mesotoga sp. | reverse complement strand
TGAGCTCGATTGAAGAAATGGAGGAAAGGAAATTGAGAGAGGAAGATCTGAAAAGGGCAATACTTGAAGCGTGGTCAAAGCGATTGGGTTTTTCATTTGATAGATTTCTCCTTGGAACCTATTTCTTTTTTCCCGATGAGAGTAAGAGAGCGAAGGGCGGGATCGAGCAACTGAGTTTTGAAAGGCAGACCGTCATCTTATACGATCCCTTGCTGGAAGATGTTTTCAAGTCTATTGAAACTCAGGATGAAAATCCCGGTGACTATCTGGCCGATTTGATTCGAGACTCATTTCTTCTTTTGAAGAAGACTTCCATCAAGTATCTTAATCCTTCAAATTACGTTCCTTTCTACCCGCCTGCCGAGTTCACGGTGAGAAGACTCAATCAAGGCGACAGAACGGCCTTCTATCGTTTTAGAAACCAGTGCACCAGGGAGGATCTGGCCGAGGGGTTTGTAGAACTTGATCACATTGCCGTTTTCGGAGCGCTGTACGAAGACGAAATCGTTGCAGTCTCCAGCATAATCGAGTGGGATAAAATTGCAGATATCGGCATAATTACAATACCTGATTTCAGAGAGCTCGGTCTGGGTAAGGCTCTTGGTTCTAGAGCGAGCGAGTGGGCTGTCATCAACAAGAAGCTTATTCAGTACAGACATAACGTCTTGAACTATGCATCGTTAAAGGTTTCTCGCGCTCTGGGTTTTAGAGAGTACATTGTAGATCAGGAATATTTATTTACAGGGTAAATAGTCTTGAGCTGGAGACAAGAAAACCCAGATTTCTTCTCGCAAGTAATTATCTGTCCTTGTTATTGTAACCAATAAGTCAAAGTTTCTGCTAATTAGAGATCGATTCGTTGCCTTAGGAGCGTAATGCATCATAATTAAATCTACTCAAGAGAGTTGACATGGTAGACGACAAAAGTGTAGAATCCTTTCATACCAGCGGGGAGTTGAGTAAATGATAGACTTCAGTTTTTCCTGGATAAATGCATATTCCTATTATTATAACAACAGAAGCATTTGCTTGTGAGTGATAACTCCGGGTAAGTGCTTCTTGCATTTACTCCGGATGAAAGATACGAAAGGGTCTCCAATCCGGAGACCCTTTTCTTTTTCAACAGGAATGTGGGGTGGTGAAATGGTAGTCGTTCTTAAGAGAGGTACCGGTGAAGAGGAAATTAAGCAAGTCGAGTCTCTTTCAGAGAGTCTGAAGCTGAGCTGTCATGTTTCCAGAGGGATGGAAAGAGTAGTAATAGGTGTGATTGGAGACGACAGGTATATGTCGGTGGAACGCTTTGAGGCTCTTGAATGTGTTGAGCAGGTTGTGCGTGTTCTCAAGCCTTTCAAGCTCGTATCGAGAGAGTTTCACAGTAAAGATATCTCAGTGGAGATCGGGGATTTGTCGGTAGGAGAAGGCAAGTTCATAGTCATGGCCGGTCCTTGCGCGATTGAAGATCGACCTATGATAGAAGAGAGCGCCGCCTTTCTTTCGGAAATGGGGGTCAGGGTAATCAGAGGGGGAGCCTTCAAGCCGAGGACTTCCCCGTACTCTTTTCAGGGACTCGGAGAGATTGGCTTGAGATACTTGAAAGAAGCCGCAGATCATTATGGTCTCAAGACAGTGACCGAGGTAACCGGTGAAGGGACGCTTGAAGCTGTCTGTGAAATGAGCGACATACTGCAAATTGGCGCGAGAAACTCGCAGAACTTTCAGCTTATACAGAAGGTGGCCGAAAAGAGCAAACCTATTCTTTTGAAGAAGGGTTTCATGAATACGGTCGAAGAACTTCTTCTTTCCGCAGAGTACATCGCATCGAGGGGAAATATGTCGATAATACTTTGTGAAAGGGGAATCAGGACCTTCGAGACGGCAACGAGGAACACGCTGGACATCTCTGCAGTTCCTCTAATAAAGCTGCAATCGCCTCTTCCGATCATTGTTGATCCGAGCCACGCCTCCGGGAGAAGAGACTTGATAATACCGCTTTCCAGAGCAGCTTTGGCGGTCGGAGCCAATGGTATCGAAGTTGAGGTTCATCCAAGGCCGGAGAAGGCTCTTTCCGACAGCAAACAAAGTCTTAGTTTCGGCGAGTTTGAAAAGCTTATGAATAGTCTCGAAGAACTGGCCAGTGCCGCCGAGCTTTCGCTCACTTGATAGGTTGGGAGGAAAAGATGAGATTGCTGCCTTCAAAGAAAGTTGTCGGAGAAATTGTTGTTCCTCCTGATAAATCGATTTCTCACAGAGCTCTAATGATGTGCTCTATGAGTAGCGGCGTTAGTATTGTCCACAACCTGCTTGAAAGCGAAGATACTTTGAGGACGTTTAGAATGATCTGCGAACTTGGAGGGGACTTCAGAGGCGGTTTCGACAGAATGGAAATATCTTCGGCGTCGTGGAGAGAATCGTCTAGGCCTCTTGACTGTGGGAATTCCGGGACTACTGCTAGACTGATGGCCGGAGTTCTTTCGGGAAAGAGAGGTTTTCACGTTCTCTTTGGAGATGATTCTCTGTCAGGCAGGCCCATGAAGAGAGTCGTTACCCCTTTAAGAGAGATGGGGGCGAGCATATCGGCTCGCCAGGATTCACTTCTTCCAATGTGCATATCTGGAGGAGAGCTAAGGGGATGTGAACATTCTCTCTCAGTTGCCAGCGCTCAGGTTAAGAGTGCGATTCTGCTGGCTGGGATTCAAGCGGAAGGTACTACGGCCGTTACTGAGCCACACTGCAGCAGGGACCACACAGAGAGGCTCCTCCGCTCAATGGGTGCCAAAATTAGTGTGATTGAAAAGAGAGTTGAGGTAGAAAAGAGCGAACTTCTACCTGTCCGGTTTTCGATACCCGGGGACATCTCTTCGGCCGCCTTTCTGATAGTTCTGGCGATTCTTCATGAAAATGGCAAGGTGACGATTCGAAATGTCGGACTGAATCAAGGGAGGACCGGATTCCTAAGACTTCTCATGAGTATGGGTGCAGACATCGAGCTTGAGATTGAAGAGAGCTTGCCAGAACCGGTTGGCACAATCGTGGCCAAGACTTCCCGCCTTAAAGGAGTGGATGTTGGAAGTGATTTGATTCCTTCAATGATAGATGAGCTTCCGCTGATTGCGCTTGCTGGAGCTTTTGCGGAAGGCACAACGACTGTCAGAGGGGCCAAGGAGTTGAGAAAGAAAGAGTCGGACAGGATATCCGTTACCGTTCAGAACTTCAAAAGAATTGGCGTAGAGATCCTTGAATATGAAGATGGTTTTAGCGTTGAAGGCCCTCAAAGAATAACGGGAGGCAAGGTCGACTCTTATGGTGATCACAGGATTGCGATGCTTTTCTCAATAGCCGGACTGCTTAGCAGTGAAGGAGTTGAGGTAGGCGACTCGAAAGCAGTCGATGTTTCCTTTCCGGGGTTCTTCGAAACACTCGAGGAGGTTTGTCAGTGAGGTTATGCATAATTGGACATCCAGTTTCCCACAGTCTATCGCCGGCCATTTACGGACGGTTTTTCGAAAGAATGAGCATCGATGCAACTTACGAAGCGGTTGACATTCTTCCAGAAGAATTCGCAGAAAAGATAGCTTCAGTTGTTCAGCATTTCGATGGGTTCAACGTTACCATCCCTTTCAAGGAGAAGGTTATCGCTTACGTGGTCAGCCAGGTTGAACCTCCGCTCTCGGCAATAAATTGCGTCTTTGAGGGAATGGGGTATAACACGGACTGGGTAGGTTTTGGTAAGCCTTTGCTCGAGAGATCGATAAAGGAGCCTGTAATGGTTATTGGAGCCGGAGGTGCTGCGAGGGCAGTGATTTTTTTCTTGAGGAAAGCGGGCGTGAAGAGGATAGAACTCGTGAACAGAACGCTTTCCAGGTCGGAGAAGATCAAAGAGGAGTTCGAGATACCAGGGCGGTTTGAAGTGAGTGTCTTTCCGTTTGAGTCAATCAGAGAGGTTGCTTCGAGGAGCATGAGTATAGTTAATGCTTCCTCTCTTGGAATGAATGGAGAGGAAACGGGGATCACCTATAAAGAACTGGACGGTAAGAGCCTCGTTTACGATCTGATTTACTGGAAGACGCCCTTGATCGAGCTTTCTTACAGCTGTGGAGTAGAAACCGTTCTTGACGGAAGACAGATGCTGCTTCACCAGGCTCTCGAGAATCTCAGAATTTGGGGTCTGCCTTCAGGCGAGGTCTTCGAAAAGGCGTTCTGGGAAGTGGTGCAATGAAGTTTACCGTAGCCGGAGACTCTCATGGCAGCGGCGTCTTCGGGCTTATCGAGGAGTTGCCCTCTGGTGTTTCTCTTTCAATCGAAGAGATAGATAAACAGTTACAGCGAAGACAGAAGAGCTATGGCAGGGGAGAGAGGATGAAGGGCGAGCAGGACAGGTCAATAGTGAAGTCGGGTCTGTGGAAGGACCTTACGACTGGTGCCCCTCTTCTGATTGAGATAGAGAATAAGATTTCCAGTGCCGAGAAGAGCGTGAGAAGCATCCCAAGGCCCGGACATTCCGATTATGCTGCGTGGACGAGATACAAACTGAATGATCTGGCGGTCTATGCAGAGCGAAGCAGTGCGAGATGGACTGCAGCACTTATGGCTATCGGTTCAGTCTCATCCCAGATTCTTCAAGAGCTTGGAATTACCGTGTGCAGTTCAGTCATAGCGATCGGAAACGTCAGCTGTGAACGCCCCTCATGGAGAGAATGGGTTTCGAGGGATCGTGGATCTTCGCTTTTTTGCCACGATGAAATCGCCTACCGAGAGATGTTGAAGGAGATCGATACTGCAAGGGAGTTTGGGGAAACCCTTGGGGGAAGATTCGTTGTAATCGCCGATGGAATACCGGCGGGGACCGGCGGATATGGCAGTCTCTTTGAAAGACTCGATTCGAGAATCGGGAAGCACTTCATGGCGATTCCCTCAGTTAAGGGCGTCTTCATTGGAAATCCCGATGTGAGGCTTCGAGGAGGCGCATACCACGATAAGCTCTACATTGAAGACGGGCTAGTTTTCAGGAAGACAAATAACGCTGGCGGTATCGAGGGTGGGATATCGAACGGCGAACGAATCGTTGTTGAGGCAAGCGTGAAGCCGATTCCTTCCTTGAGGAGGGGAATCTCTTCCGTCGATCTGAGCGACTTAAATGAGACAAGGACTCCTTACGTTCGTTCCGATACTACGGCGGTTCCGGCGGCTGCAGTCGTAGGAGAGTCTATGCTCTCGCTCTTGTTACTCGAGGCGATTCTCGAAAGATTTGGAAATGGTGATTTCTGCTCGATAAAAAGGAGGGTGAAGGATGAGAGTGTTCCTCATTGGGATGATGGGTTCGGGGAAGAGCACGATAGGTAGAATCCTCTCTTCCGTTCTCGATAAAGGATTCATAGACATGGATTCTGAGATCGAAAGAGTTAAGGGGATGAGCATAAGTGAGATTTTCGAGAAAGAGGGTGAGAAAGAATTCAGAAGACTGGAGAAGAACCTTCTGAAAGAGCTCGTCCGCAGCGACGAGATTGTCGTTTCGACGGGTGGGGGTCTAATACTTGATAAGGAGAACCGTCAGATATTGAAGGGAGAAAATACCGTCTATCTCAGACTTCCGCCAGCAGATCTCTACAGAAGGGTCAGTGTGAAGGATCGCCCGCTACTGAAGGAAGGCAAGGAGAGTATCTTCAGAATTTGGGAGGAACGAAGGGAGCTCTATGAGCAGTTCCCGTCCGTTGATACTTCGAGCCAGACCCAGTGGGAGACCGTTGCAGCGATATCTATGAAAATTGCCGCTGGTGAAAGCAAAACGCTTAATAGCAGTTCTCACCCTGTCTCAATATCACCGGGTGGGTTCAAGTCCATAGGTAGGATGCCGAACACGGTAGTCTCAAGAAGAGTCCAGAGGATCTTTTCCGAATGGATCCCCTCTTCGGCTCTATCCATAGATGACGGTGAAGAGGCAAAGGGATTTCATACACTCTTTGAAATCTATGAGTATCTCATGGATCGGGGACTTTCGAGAAGCGACATGGTGGTCGGTGCGGGTGGAGGAACGGTAACGGATCTCGTTGGATTCGCTTCCTCGACATTTAAGAGGGGTGTTCCAATAACCCTATATCCGACGACTCTTCTAGCTCAAGTAGACGCTTCAATAGGCGGGAAAAATGGGCTTAATTTCAAAGGATGCAAGAATGTAGTCGGCAACTTCTATATGCCCTATGAGACCATCATAGATCCAGTCGTAACGCTTTCGATGGACGAAGGCCGGTTTGAAGAAGGCCTGGTAGAGGCCTTCAAGATATTTCTCATCACAGGCCGATGGTATGAGAATTTCAAGAGCCAGTGCAGAGACTTGAAGAATAGGAATCTGGGCGCGCTGAGTGAGATGCTGGAAGAAGCCGTAAAGCAGAAGGATAGAATAGTGGCGATTGATACGCGTGAAACAGGAATAAGAAGGATTCTGAATCTTGGCCACACATTGGGACATCTCTACGAGCCATTAACCGGAGTCTCGCACGGCATGGCGGTGGCGTGGGGTCTGGAAAGGGAGATGCGCTACTTCGCAAATCTAGGTCTTATAGATGAGGTAGTGTACAGAGAAGTATCGGAAACGCTATCCGAAATCGTCGGTCTGGATTTCCCGCAGCTACCTGTCGAGGATGCTCTAAGACTGCTTAGAAATGACAAGAAGGCGATGACCTCGGAGAGCATGGAGATAGAGATACCCCTTGTCAGGACCCCCGGTTCCTTTGAATTTGCAAAGGTAAGACTAGATGATTTGCTGGCTGTGGTCGTATGAAAATACTCATATTGAACGGGCCTAACCTGAATATGCTTGGAATGAGGGAAAAGAGTCTGTATGGTGACTTCACATACAATGAGCTTTGTGAAGCCGTCGAAAGAAAGTGCGTCGAAAGCGGGGCCTCAAGTGAGTTGTTCCAGTCCAATCACGAAGGAGAGCTTGTTGGCAGGATTCATAACATTGACTATGATGCAGTTGTCATAAATGCCGGTGCACTCACTCATTACAGCTACTCGCTAAGAGACGCACTTGAATTGTTTAAGGGGATCAAAATCGAAGTACACATCTCAAACATCTTCGCTAGAGAAGAGTTCAGAAGCAAGTCGGTGATCTCTCCGGTATGCAGCGGAACAATCGCAGGACTTGGACTGCAGGGGTACTTGCTTGCCATAGAATATGCAGTTTCACATCTTAATTCGTTAACAGATCGGGAGGCGACAAAGTGAAAGCTATAAGGGGAGCAACATCTATTGAAGCAGATTGCCCGGAAGAGATACGAGACTCCGTGATAGAGCTTATGGAGGAGATATTCAGAAGGAATGAGATCACCGAACTGCACTCCGTCATATTCACCGTCACAAATGACATAACATCTTACAATCCAGCAACTGCTTTTAGAAAGGCATTTAATCAGAGCGATGTCGCGCTGTTATGTCTCTATGAAGCTTCTTTTGGCGGATCTACTAACGGAATTATCAGAGTGTTAGTTCACTGCGAATCCAAAACGAAGAATTTCGTGTACTTGCGTCGCGCAAAGAATCTTAGACCCGATCAAGTACTTAAGGAAGATTCCTTTATATGAGAATTCAGTTAGTGGGGGCCGGTTCTATTGGAGGCTCAATCGCATTAAGGCTATCGAAAGCTGGACATGAACTGTCTGTGTTTGACAAGAATAGAGACACGAATGATATGCTGAGAAAAAGAGGAGTGGATTTTGAGGTTTGCTCAGGTCTTTGCGAGGGTGTAGATCTCACAGTACTCGCTATTCCCATGAGTTCCGAGGCAGAGTTACTTAATTCGGCTTCTATTGGAGGACCAGTAGTTGACGTCGCCAGTGTAATGCAGCCTTTCCAAACGATCGCCAACAGAAGGAAGATAAGATTCGTCAGCGGTCATCCCATGGCCGGCAATGAGAATGTAGGTCCGGAGGGTTGGAATGAATTCATGTTCGATGGCCGCACATTCATGTTGTGGCCGGGAGAGTGTGCGACCAAGCAAGACGTGGATCTTGTACTGGAAATCGTCGCTGACCTCGGTTCTATACCAGAATTTCTATCTCCGGAAAAACACGACTATATAGTGAGCAGAGTAAGCCAAGCAGTCTATTTTCTTTCTGGGGCCGTATTGAAACTCGGCAAAGATGTTGAGAAGTATTCTGGCCCCGGTTACGATTCAACCTCTAGACTTGGAAGACAGAACATGGATATGGTTCTAGATATGGCTAGATTCAATGGTCCAAATATCGCTTCTTCATTGGAGGAAGCAGAGAGGTATTTGTGTAGTATCAGAATTGCCATCGAAAAGGGAGATCTTGATAGGTTGCGGAAAACCATCTCTATTCGCTAGTAAATGAGGATGAGGAAAATCGGAACTTTCGAACCACCATAAATGCTTCAGAGAAGTCAACTGTAGTCTCTGCAAAGATTCCATTTCATACCTCTAAGCAGGGTAGTTTCAACAATTACAGATCTTTTGTCAAAAGTGTAATCTCATCGCTTCCCGAGAGCATGATTACCGAATCTAGAAGTTGTTCATCGCCAAAAAAACCTTTGCTTTCAAAGAAACGCGCTGGCCCGTTTGGAAATGGGCTTCTGACTCCAGACAACACCTCGATTCTCTTATATTTGCGACGCTTACTTTCAGCGATAACTTCATCAATTAGCTCTCCCCTGAAATCAAGCGGCTCATCGGGAGAGTTGTATATACAGCTTATGAATGCTGTACGATCGTCCCTCGGTATTGAATAGGGAGAAGAAGAGGAGGGGATCATTTCGCAGAAGGCTACAGGTCTCTCATTGACATATGAAACAAAGCCAAAAACCTTGTCTTCTCCCCGGGAGCGTCTGTACCAGTTAATTTTCTCCTCTGTTCCTCTACCGGTCCCATTGGTACAGATATTACACGCATCCCTCAACGACTCTCGTGAATAAGGCCTAAGACTGTCGCACTTTCCAGACGGTTTAACAACCGTTTCATTTTGCTGAACTACTGTCCTCATACCAGTGACAATCTCAACAATAAAACCAGACGGGACAGGGCCTGCGATCTTGAAATTTCCGTGAACTAACGAAAAAGGAAAGAAAACGAGATCATCTGAGCTTGCTTCTACCAGATTGAGTTCGGTCAGTCTAAGTCCTAGAACGCGAGCCGCACTTCTTGCCTGCAGCAATCCAGTCTGATTCCGGAGACATTGGTCGTCAAAATGATAGACTCTTATCTCTTCGGTAGTCATGCAAACTCCATATTATTTCCTTACAAGAGTATAGACTAAGTCTCTCGACACTTCCTCTCTAAAAATGTAGAAGCCAACATTTCTCAACCACTGATCGTACCAGCTCTTCAGTGGTTTGAAATTATATTTACCATTGTCATCTATGTACTCTCCCACAACTACCGGGAGACCACTTTTCTTGAGAAAGTCATGCCTGGTCTTTGCCTCTTCCTCTTCGCTGACTCCGGTAACGATAAGTCCAACACCGCTAGTCTTGACAGACCTTACTATTTTCAGAAGGGTCCTTGACCACAACTCCGGGTGAAGTCTCTGGAGTATTCCAACTGCCACGAACCCTTCAAATATACCAAGCAAGTTGAAATCGGAGAGTCCGATGTTCATTATTCGGACACCCTTTGTCTGTTTCACGATTCTATTGCAGGAAACACCCACGACTCTGAGATTCATGTCTCTCAGTAGAGGCCAGAAATCCGAGGAGTTACATCCAAAGTCTGCGATGATATTTGACTCTTCAAGAAAGCCCGCCATTCGAAGTATGAAATCCTGCAGTTTCTCCTTCTCTATCTCGAAGGCGATAGGCGTTTGCTCAAGCGTTTTTTCTCTATATTCTTCAAGCCATTCTCGTCTCTGCAATCTACTCACCTACTATAGAGATTGTATCTGAGCATGCAAGATAATCAAACAAAAGTCTTGACTCTCGCTATCAGAAGTGGTAGTTCATCTTCACCTCTTCGGTTTTCAACTCTCCAAAGCCAAAGGTTACTTCAGCGATGAAAGAGAGGGAAGCATTTCTTTCTGCTTTATAATTGACTCTTCTTGCTAATCCCTGCAAGTCGTCTGGCGGTAGGAAGAGTATCTCTCTGATATTCTCTCCCTCGACTACCTTCACTGTAGCTTGAGAGATTTTCATCTCTTCATCTCTACAATCATGAGTGTAAAGCTCAATGGAGTAGTGGACCTTGTCTGTTTCTAGAAGCCAAGCATGTCCTGCAAGCTCATATTGCTGAAAACTGTAGAGATC
>WOZY01000226.1:2488-10477 GCA_011620045.1 Mesotoga sp. | reverse complement strand
ATGCATTCGCCAGAAATGACCTCTCGGTCTTCGATGATTGAACTATTGCAGCGACTGTTCGCAGGAGTAACCGGCAAAGGTAAATACCTTTGCCGGAATTGTTAGGTTTGTTGCGCGGACAGCCGAATCAATTTGCGCAGTATTTCAATGTCTCCATTATTCTTTCCAGTACAGGTTCATACTGACTCCAGAAGCCTGTCTTTGCAGCAAAACCGACTGAAAGGCAGTATCCATCATCTCCAGGCTCGTATACATGTGAGTAGATAGTCCTTTCAACGCCCCACTGTGGTGCCGTAAGCTCTATCCAGATTCCCGGCTCCCCGGCTATTAGCCTTTCGAATTCTTCAACAACTTCCATGCTGAGTCTTGTTTCTTCTTCTTCCTTCTCAAGGAACTCGGGTTTCACTCTGGCGATGACAAAGAAGATATTCTCCGATCCGGGTTCAGCATCAAACCATCTGCTTACTGGCTTCGAGTTCTCATCGCGCTCCAATTCAAGTCTGTACCCCTCCGAATCATCGAACCAGATCGAAGGTACCTCGTAACAGAGTCCATCCGAAGAAACTTCGATCCATTCTGTCAGAACGGTCTCTTAACCGACCTCTTGAGCATTCTCAGCGGGTACTTCCTCAGTCTCGGTGTCATCCATGAGCTCGTCCTTTCCTATCCATGGATCGAATGATACATTGTTGCTAACGGGATTGCCCGTTCCCCGGTTATTGAGAGAAGGATGATGCGGTCCTGATATGTCGCCCCACCAGCATTCGACTGCGACAGCCTCAACCAGGCTATCGTTCCTAATACCGTAGACAACATTCCCTTCAAAAACACAGTCCGTAAATTCTAGTGGAACGGTCTGCTGAGACGAGATACCCACTCCTGTCGAGTTCTCCAGGAATGAAGATCCGAAGACTTCCATAAGACTCGAACTGTTGCTTACAAGAAGACCATCACCGGCAGTTCTGGAAATCACCGAATTCCTAATGACTAGCGATCCCGAACCTGTCTTGAAGACCCCTGCCTTGTCTCCATAACCGGCATACATTATTCTGACCCAGTCAAGTTCTGCGCTGCCCTCCTCCTGTATATAGATCGCCCTCCACCAGCCAGGTTCAGGAAGTGAGGCATCACCATCGTGATTTGCGTCTCCTCCGACCGAATCATCCCGCCAATCTGTGAAAGCTATCGGTTCCTCCTCGGTCCCAATCGACTTGAGCCTGCCGGAAATCCTTAATCCCCTGTATTCCGCAAACTTCAAGACAGTACCGGGTCTTATTTCGAGAGTCACATCTTTTGAGACTGTTATCTCAGCTGAGATATAGAACGAATACTCACTACTTAGACCAAAGACCGTGTCGGAGCTTATTGTACCGCCATCGACATGTACATCTATCCCGTTCTCCTTGAATCGAGCCAACGGATCGTCGAAAGAGACATTAACGGCCAACCTTACTCCGGCCCCGCTTCTAAGGAAGTAGTTGTTCGATAGATCAAGGCTTGAATATCCGGCAAGAATCTTGAGTGCTTCTCCAGAGACATCGTGGATAGTAGAGTTGGTCAGTGTGAATGATCCCGAACCGCCTCTGACAATGCCATTTTGCGAATACCCGATATCGACAAAGTCGAATTCAGCCGATCCAGATTCTCTAATATTTATCGAGTTCCACCAGCCCTTGGCCGGCAAGGTTGCATCTGCATCTCTATTGGAATCTCCACCAGCGGAATCATCACGATGATCAGTGAAGAAGACGGGCTCTTCTTCCGTTCCAAGCGCAATAAGCTCCCCGTCGACAGTGATCAGCGTGTTTTGAACCACTTTGACAACAGTTCCCGGCTGGATTTCAAGCCTCGCATCTCTTGTAATTGAAGTGTTGCCGCTCAAAAGCAAGGACAAGTGTTCCGGAACTCTCCAGACCACTCTACCGGTAATAATGGCAGCTTCTACATAGATATCTTTGTTGTTTTCAGAGAAGTGGGTTTCGTCGTCTATTATAAGAGAGCTGTTTGCGATTGTCCTTACGCCAGTATCATTGGATTCGAAGACGGACTCTTCTATCGCAACCCCGTCCGTTCGGCAGTTCAATCCGGCATCAGAATTTTCTGAGAAAGTAGATCTGCTGATCTTCACTCCTCCGGCAGCATTATCTACTCTGAAGCCATCCCCGGTAACCTTTTCAATTACCGAGTCTGTCATCGAAACGGCTCCAGTACTGTTTTTCAGAACCCCAGACCGATCACCGTATCCGGCGTACCGAATTACGCAGTGTTCGAAACTCGCAGTCCCGTCACTCATTATGCCTATCGATCTCCACCAGCCAGGAGAGGGGGAGGTCTCTTCACCATCTCTGTTCGCATCTCCACCAACCAGATCATCCCTCAAGTCGGTGAAGTAGATTGGCAAATCCGCTTCTCCGACTGCCTTGAGATTACCGTAAACAAGAATTCTGTTGTTCTGCCTGAATTTGATCACCGTACCCGGGAGAATGCTCAGTGAAGCACCTGCAGAGATGCTCACATCGCCCGTTATTACCATAGAGTAATCGCTGTTTGATCCCCATGATACTGCGCCGGTTATCGTGCCACCATCAAGATGAATATCCGTTGAGTTGCCTTCGAACGTGGTGGTTTCATCGGCAAATGAAGCGTTTATGCCTAACCTGACTCCAATTGTATTGTTAAAGTACTCGTTCTGAAAATGCTCGAAGGACGAATAACCCGCAGAAAGGCGGAGACCATCTCCAGATGTGTTTGACAGAACTGAATTCGATATCCTTAGAGAGCCGGTTCCACTCTTCAATATCGCAGCCCCATCGGAACGACCGGCATAGGCAATTCTACACCAGTCGAAAATGGCCTTACCTTCATTACGTATGTTGATAGACCTCCACCAGCCCGCTTCTGGCAAAGAACCATCACCTGGTATCACCCCTCCAACAGAGTTGTCGCGTGTCTCAGTAAAAAAGATCGGACTATCCTTGGTTCCGCTCGCGATTAGCTCTCCGTCTACTGCCAGGAATGCGTTCTGAGCTATCTTTATTACGCTGCCGGGCCTAACTGTAAGACTTGCGCCCGATGCAACTGAAACACTGCCGTTCATTAACATGGATATATAATCAGGTGCCCCCCACGTCACTCTGCCTGAGATTGTGGCAGGGTCGATCTGTATTGCATTATTGTTCCCATCAAAATAGGTCTGTTCGTCAACCTCGACCGAACAGCTCGCCGGGAGTCTTATCCCAATTCCGTTAGAAGTTATGGTCAACGCCTCAATTTGGACTCCGTCGGTTTTGTAGTACAGTCCTGCACCCGTATTGTAAGAGAGAGTTGAATACCTTACTTCCGCACCGCCTGCGGCATTGTCGATCCTCAATCCGTCACCGGTAACGTCGTGAATCGTGCTGTTCAGAATAGAAAAGGCACCGGTGCTGCTCTTTATTACTCCTGCCATGTCACTTACTCCAAGATACCCGATAGTGCAATACTCAAAATTTGCGGTACCTTCTGTAAGCAGACTTATGCTTCGCCACCAGCCGCTTGCGGGAATAGTTGCTTCACCGTCTCTGTTTGCGTCCCCTCCGACAAGGTCATTTCGAAAGTCTGTGAAGTATATCGGAGCGCTATCTTGACCCGTTGCATCAAGATGACCGTAGACAAGGATTCTGTTGTTCTGCCTAAGCTTGATTACAGTTCCGGGCATAACTTTCAGTGAAGCTCCAGCAGCGACAACTATGTCGCCACCCGTTACCATCGAATACTCGCTGCTTGCACCCCATACTACACTGGAGCTAATCGTCCCGCCGTCGAGATGAACGTCGAGATCGTTGCTTTCAAAATGCGAAGTTAGATCAGAGAAAGATGCATTTATGCCCAACCGCAAACCAACTGAGTTAAATCCGAAATAATTGTTCGAGGATTCAAATAGGGAGTACCCTGCAGTTACTCTAAGCCCATCCCCGGAGCTTCTTACAATCGCTGAATTAGATATCCTGATAGAACCCGTCCCACTCTTGAGCAGAGCAGCGCCATCGGATCTGCCTCCATAGGCTAGGGTACACCATTCAAGAACGGCCGAGCCTTCATTCTGGATGTTGATCGACCTCCACCATCCCTTTTCGGGAAGCGTTTCACTCCCATCTCTGTTGGAATCTCCACCTACTGTATCGTCACGCAAATCGGTAAAATAGATCTGCTGATCTTCATTTCCATTTGCCTGAAGCTGACCGTAAACCAAGAATCTGTTGTTCTGTCTCAATTTGACTACCGTTCCCGCAGCAATTTCAAGCGATGCTCCGGCATTTATTGAGACATCACCGGTAACCGTCATGGAGTAATCCCCACTGGCTCCCCATTTCACAATTCCGGTAATTGCTCCACCGTCAAGGTGTATGTCCACTTCGTTCGATATGAAGGTCGAAGTCTGATCAGAATAAGATGAGTTAATTCCGACTCTAACTCCGTTTGTGTTATACATGAAAGTATTATTGATACTTTCAAAGGAAGAGTAACCTGCCGAAACCCGAAGGCCGTCTCCCCTTACCCTTCGAACAACTGAATTGACAAGTCTCAGAGAACCCGTTCCCGATTTGAGAACGCCGGCCCCCGTTGACGCGCCTGCAAATGAGACCTCACACCACTCAAGATATGCCGATCCCTCGCCTTGAATATTTATCGATCGCCACCATCCAGGAATTTGAGCGGTGCCTGTGAAAACAATCGGATTCTCTTCATTTCCAATCGCTCTTAGAGTCCCACTAACAATGAAATCCTGATTCTGGACGACCAAAATCTCGACCCCAGGTTCGATTGTGAGAATCACATTTGGAGAAATAGTTATTGTGGCCCTAACCAGGTACGGGCTTTGCGCTATCGTCCATATCGTGTCCTCGGCTATAGTTCCAGAAACCTCTGTGGGAGGTTTGTAATTATCAACAGGTGTTTCCATGTTCTCTGCAAAAAGCAATCCAAAAGGGATGAGAAGCATTATCAGCAGCCAAGATCTAACGGACCCTAAAATGTGCACCAAGACTCGCTTCATGTGGCACCTCCGAGTTGTCCCAGGCTTTGTCAAACTTTGATCGGAGAGCGACTGTATTCCTGTCAAAGCCATCGTATGAACAGATTATACATTCGTCTAGAAGCAATACCTTGCAGAAGTGAACAGTTGAAATAACTTGAACAAGAAGATTGCAGGAGATACTGATACTGCAGAGCAAAGAAAGCCTGAGCCCCCTAACTGAATCCCATTGTTGAGTCATTATTATGGACTAACAGACAGATACTAGTTTAGACAAAACGACTACAATTCCGAAGAACCCAATAGTTTGCAGGTTTGTCCTTCAGCAAAGAGAGTTTCCCAATTTACATGTTTTTTCTTCTGCCTGCTTCGAAGACCTAGAGACTACGCAAATCAAAGAGAGCCGTTGAAATTGTCGTCGTAACCAACTATTGTGTTTGCGTGATTAGTTTCCGGGTATATGTACGTGGCAGTATTCCAGACGTCTTTCTCTGTCAAATTCCTGTACTGTTTTGCGTCTACTGAAATGGATACAAGATATCCCGCGGCAAGATAGGACTTGATAGTGAGGATGTCCTGATCCGTCCTTACTGTCAAGTAACTAATCACATTCAGGCTGTTCCTGTATCTCGGTGCTTCTCTCCATGCAGACTCGGAAGGCCATGAAGTGTGATCGCTCGTATCGTAAGGCATCCTCTCCCAGCTGCTCACTCCCACTCTCGACAAAAGCTTCTGGGCATCTAGGTAAGATGAACCACCATCTTCCCCATCATTTATTTGATGATAGATGAAATCAGGACTGAATATCCTGTTCTGATAAGAAAGAGAGGGTTCTCCATCAGCTGTCCAGCTTGCGCCGCTGAGATCCCAGCCTCTATCCTTGGCTTCATAGAAAGTTGAAGTATAATAACCATTTGAAAAGGCCACGCATGAACCTTCGCTGCCCTGATCTCCTACGGGAGGAAAGTACTTCGAAACCGAATGATCTACAGTTGATTGTAAGCTTCCCTGGACTGAGTAGGCATCCATCAACAGCCACGTGTTTTCGATTTCATCCCAATCGTCTTCAGAAGGAGGGCGCAGACCAGTACCGTGTCCGTCAATAATCTCGTTGTAGTTTCTCCCTTCTTCGACGACTCCGAGATCTGCTTTCAGTAGTTCGAGCATTTCATTTGATAACCCTTGATTTACACTTGAAAGGTAGTACGAAGAGCCCTGAGTTGCAACAACATTATGAATCTGCACGTTCACAAATGAGTTGTTTACTGTGTTCTTCGGTGTCTCGGTCGAAGTGTATATCGCAACTGGAACTCCAGACTGATAATTGTCGAATACTTCCACGGAAAAGAACTCGATACTTCCCGTGGTGAAATTACTGAAGGAATCAAATACCTTCAGGAACAATGTGTCATCCTCAAAGGGAAGGAGCTCGGTGATATCCAGCACCATCTTGTTGTACGGGAAAGGATATTGCCCGCCCCGATAGCTATAATCATCGAATCTCTTTTCTCTTGTGGGAGAAATAGGGTTGCCGACTCCAATCGTTATTTCGCAATCATCTCTTATTTGATGCGAGATCTCGAATACAGCTATTGCTCTCGGTTCGTAGTTGTCTCTCGGATCTATAGTGAAACAGCGGACCTGGCTCTCCTTCATCGCTTCGTATGTAATGTACAGGAAGCCATCTGGAACGTTCTCCCAACCACCGACTCCCCATGAATTCACGACCTTGAAGGCCCCCATCTCCTGTGGAGGAATGCTGTATGTGAAACTCCAGACTGCTTCATCCGAATAAGCCCCTCTGTCATCCCGCGCCCTTACTTTGAACGAATGAATTCCCTCGGGATAGTCGCTCCATGTACAGCCTGTACCAAGACCGAAATCTATCCAATCTCCGCCATCCCTGCTGTATTCATATCTTGCTATCGACCCGTCGGAATCGCTCCCAATCCACGAAAATGAATTGCTTGACACGTCTATATTGCCTTCAAGACCGCCAGTCTTTGCAATGACCGGGGGCTGATTCGCGTAGCTGTAAGTGAATGACCAGATAACTATCTGCGAATACGCCCCTCCGTCATCCAGAGCGCGAACCTCGAAGACATGATTTCCCTCTGAATATCCCCTCCACGTATAACTAGAATCAGTACCTACATTAATCCATTCTCCGTGGTCTTTTCTGTATTCATACCGTTCTATCGATCCATCGGAATCGCTTCCGATCCAGGTAAAGGTATTGAGATACCTGGTAGTATCGCCTTCAATTCCACCGGTCTTTGTAACTGTCGGAGCATTATTGTGCAATATATATTCGAAATTCCAGACAACTGTTTGAGAATACAATTCTTCGTCGTCTCTTGCCCTAACCTCAAAAGAGTGATTACCGATAGAGTAACCTCCCCAGTCATATTCCCTCTCCATACCGATGCTAGTCCAGACCCCTGTATCTTTTCTGTATTCGTATTCAACTATTGTTCCATCGGGATCATTACCCGACCAGGAAAAGGCATTAGAAGTGTTCTCTGTCTCTCCTTCAGCCCCGCCGGTTTTTGTCACTACTGGAGGTTCATTTGGAGGATCGTAGTTGAAGGTCCAGGAGATAGATTCTGAATAGGCTTCTTCATTGTCCTGTGTCCTTACTTCGAATGTGTGTTCGCCTTCGGAATAACCGTTCCATGTGTATTCATTGGAAAGCTCTATATCGATCCATTCTACGGAATCTCTTCTAATTTCGAATCGGATTATTTCACCATCTGGATCGTTTCCCATCCACGAGAATGTATTGCTCGACTCTTCCGTTTCTCCTTCAAAACCACCGGTCTTTGTAACTATTGGGAGAACGTTTGGCGGATCGTAATTTAAGGTCCAGACGATTATCTCCGAATATGCCCCTTCATCGTCGAGCGCCCTAACTTCGAAAGTGTGTTCGCCTTCGGAATAACCGTTCCATGTGTATTCATTGGAAAGCTCTATAT
>WOZY01000226.1:0-2388 GCA_011620045.1 Mesotoga sp. | reverse complement strand
AATTTAAGGTCCAGACGATTATCTCCGAATATGCCCCTTCATCGTCGAGCGCCCTGACTTCGAACGTATGTTCCCCTTCGGAATAATAGGCCCAGGTATACCCGGTTTCCTTTCCATTGCTCTCCCAGCCAGCGAAGTCCTTTCTATACTCATATTTAATAATTGAACCGTCGGCGTCACTTCCTGACCATTGGAATGTACAACTGTCTTCCGTTACTTTTCCACTCGCACCATCTAGTTTTGTAACCTCGGGCGATTTGTTAACGACCGGACATCCGAGCAGCAGGAAAATAAGAGACAAAGACAGAATGAATATAATAGGTTTTTTCAAGTTACTCTCCCCCTAGAGATGCTTTTAACAGAGCTGGCTCAATCAAAAGTCTGTTCAATGTGAGAGAACAGTTGATCAAATCCAGTTTGTTAACTCTCTGCAATAGTAGATGCTGTTCAAAAACCATTCAAAACGCCTTTATTATGAGTAGTTTATCATTTGAAACGCCTAACGCCTCTTCTCAAATTTTAATTTTCCCTTACTTCAACTATCTCCGGTCACTCTTGACGAAAGAATTATCGCTTAGTTCCCTGAAAGCAAGTTCAAGCTCCTCATTTGTGTTCATAACTATGGGGCCACCCCATGCTACAGGTTCTTTCAAAGGCTTCCCCGATAAAAGAAGAAACCTGATTCCTTCTGTCCCTGCCTTAACCCAAAATAGCTCACCCTCATCGAAGAGAACTGCTCGCTTGTTTTCGATGACTTCGGATCTTTCTGGATCGAAGACCCCACTGCCGAGCAGAATGTATATAAACAGCGTGGATCCATCTTCAGAATTGTATGACCATTCCTTCCCAGCATCAACCTCTACGTCAAAATATGAGGCTTTCACATACCTACCCTCAAACGCTCCGGCCAATTCTTTGTAAGACCCGGCTATTGCACGTATTCTTGCACCTTCCTCACGAACAATCGGAACGTTTTCACTCTTAATGTCTCCGTACTGAGGGTCAACCATCTTGTCCTTTGCCGGAAGATTCAACCACAACTGAACTCCCAGCATCCTCTCTGCTGGCTTTGGCATCTCCTGGTGGATAATTCCTGAACCTGCGGTCATCCACTGACAGTCCCCATCCAGTATCTCTCCTTTGTTACCCAGGCTGTCACCGTGCTCGATAATTCCGCTGACAAGATAAGTTACGGTCTCGATACCCCTATGAGGATGCCACGGAAAACCCTTGACATAGTCCTCCGGGTCTCTGGAATCAAAGGCATCCAGCAATAGAAAGGGGTCGAAATCCTCAACGTCTCTGTGTCCCAATACTCTAACAAGCTTGACTCCGGCCCCGTCAACAGCGGCTCTCCCTGTCACGATCTTGCCGATTTTCCGTATTCTACTCATTGGCATTCTCCTCTTCACTCCGCAACGGATTCTCATACATCAATACTAAGAAGCCAATCGCAAAAATGGTGTCTGCAGATTTCCAGTCTTGAATGACCTTCCATCTGAATCTCATGATCTATTATCCCAGATAAGCCTACAAGAATATTCTTATTAGTAAGATCACAGACAATAGGAAGGCCGGACCTTGTCTGGTCCGGCTTTAAGGGATGGGGTGAGAAAGGTAATAAAGGTTTCCACTGTCAGTTCTGCTGTACCTGGTAATTAGTTGCCGCTAATCGTACTTCTATGTCGGGGGTCATACTCGCCTTAGGGTTCTTCAATTCATCTTCAAACAAATTATAAGAAAGGATTTTGGGAGTATTGTCGCAAAAGTATGGGAAAAGATGAGAGATAACCAGAAAGTTGTTTACTTTTCTCGGCAAACCTCACTGAAACAGCATAGCTTGCACAGAAAGAGAAAATTGAGAAATTTGCAGATCACTGCGTACATAATGATTCGATCTCTTTGGATTCGCAGGAGATGATGATAGAATTCCGGTGTGCACTAGATAATATCTAGGTTCAATTCTCCAAGGAAGATGGACCGGTTTGAAAGGTGTCGTTGCCGGAGGGCAAAGACATAGTTTGTATGCAATGAATGCGAGTTAGTATTCGGCAACAGTTGCTATCTGTAAATCCCCTTCTAGATACCCGTTATCCTTTCATACTTTCACAAAATCGTATCCACCTACTGTTGATACTTACAGAGAAGTTGTTCGAAGTTTGCGCGAACTCCGCCTTTGCTTTGCAGTTTTCTCTTTGTCTTCCAGAAGGCGAGACATTTTTGGATACTTATTCCCGAGTTCGACATCACATAGATAAACAAAACTCGTGAGTTCATTACTCTGAAAGAATTATGGAGCTTGTGAAGATTGTGAGCGTGTTACTAGGTGTTTTGCTGAATTTCGAAGTAGGTCGGAGGTGCTTCAACCTTAAGCTTGAAAAGGATTTC
>WOZY01000032.1 GCA_011620045.1 Mesotoga sp. | reverse complement strand
ATCCTGATACGTGCCGGGAGTTGATTACGCTGATCTTCTTCCCCCTTAGTCGCTCGGCAGCCTTTTTGCTGGCATTCCATGTACCGCTTAGTTTATCCGAAACATGAATTGCTATTATTGAATCATAGTGCGTTCCGAGAAAGTGATAAAGATTCTGAAATGTGTTCATACCAGGCTGCGCTGAAACAGGGTAATCATCTGCAGAGTCCAGCAAAGAATAGAATTGATCGGCCTTCATCGTTATTTTGTCTAGATATTGGCTTTGACCAAAGTTGAAATACAATGGAACCATCTGGATCTGATAATAATCCATAACTTCCTTTGGTAAATCGCATACTGAGTCTACGACGAGAGCGATAGGATATTTCCGTTTCTGGCTAACTCTATACTGCATTTCCATGTCGTCAACCTTCTGCTGAGTCACATTTCCAAAGTCCTTCAGTCTGAAAAACAACTCTGCCGGTTCATTTGTGTGAACATGGATTCTTGCTTTGTTCTCCGTGCCGGCAACAAGAGCGGAGTCTCCAGATTCGCTAATGATTGACTTTATTCCTTGGATATTTAGTTTAGTACCTTCAATTATCGCTTCAGTACAGAATCTATTCTCAATGTTCCCTTCGTCAATGTGAACGTGATTTCTTAGCTCAATATCCGGGATTATCTCGTCTTCAAGATTCACACCCTTGCCGCTTAGAAAGGTTTTGATCCCTTCAATGAATGCAACAAAGCCCTTTGCGCCGGCATCGACTACGCCGGCCTTTTTCAGTATGGCGAGTTTCTCAGGGGTTTCTTCAAGCGACTTCTGGGCGACGGCGTTGGACTGAGCTATCACTTCGAGCAGTGATTTGTCGGAACCATCAATACTATTGAGAGCATCGGCCCAGTCCTTCATAACGGTCAGCATGGTTCCTTCAACTGGGGTAACCATTGCGTCATAAGCGTAGGATATAGCTTCTTGAGCTGCTCTTGCGAAAGTCTGCCTGTCGATACTTTCTCGATTTCCTATTACATTGCTGAGCCCATGCATATACTGGGCGAATATCGCTCCGGAATTTCCCCTCGCTCCAATTAAAGCGGCATCAGCGATTGATCTAGTCGTCTTCCTATTGAGTTGGATACGTCGGTTAGCTCGAGAATATACCTCATCGTCGAAGCAAGATTTGTTCCAGTATCGCCGTCGGGAACAGGAAAGACGTTTAACTTGTTCAGATCATTCTGCACCTTTATTACGGCACTGGCACCCGAGGAAAAGGCATTGAAGAACATGGTTCCGTCAAGTAGATTCGTTGATCTGGAGTCCATCGTTTCCTCCCGTTATTTGTTTTGATTATTGATATGTTAGCACAAGGAAGAGAGATTGGTCGGATGATTACAGGAGAAAACAAAAAAATCGCCCGCTAAAAGCGGGCGATCCGGTTCCTATATGGGCAATCGATTACTTCGCAATTCTAACTTTTGCTGCCTGAGGACCCTTTGGACCGTCTTCAACATCGAATTCGACTCTCTGTCCTTCGTCAAGGGTCTTGAAACCGTCCATCTCAATAGCTGAGAAGTGAACGAAAACATCCCCACCGTCATCCTTAGTAATGAATCCATAACCTTTTGTTCCGTTGAACCACTTTACTGTTCCTGTCATACTTAAATGTTCCTCCTTAAAACTACCTTGCACCACTTGCAAAGCGATAGTGTCCTTTGGACAGATAGATTATAACACAGACTTTCGAATAAAATGCAAGCCGACCGCAAGATTAATTTGTTTATTTGTAAGATTAGGGCCTTTCAAGCTTTGCTAATCTGTGGCGATTTAGATTATTGTGTTCTGTCAAAGGCTTCACTTGAGTTAGCCAGATACTCCTTCAGCTCTGAGATAAGACTTCGAAATTCTCTGCACTGAGCTGCGTCTGGTTCGCAATTGCCATATTTTACCGGAAGATAGATCTCTGTAAGCTCTTTAAGAAAGAGATTAGTTTCGTTCTTAGTCTGTTTGACTAGTTCGAACGGTGTCAGATGGCGCCGGTCATCAAAGTAAATGTCTCTGAGCAACTGATAGCTTGAGATGATTAACGCTCTGCCCTCGCAGTTATCAGGGATAATCATACTCTTTTGACAGCCTTCCGTTCTGTTTGATTCTTCAACGGGTGGTGAAGAAGGTGCTGTTTGCCGCTTTCCCGTGATTACAAATACAATGTAGGCAAGAAGACATGAGAGAATCGCAATGCCAACAAGTGTTGTCCACCTGAGGATGCTGTAAGCCGAAAGAGCCATGCGCGGTCCCGCTTCGAAATGAGCTTCTTCGTCTTCCTGAACCCTAGGTTCTTGAGGAGGAGATAGAGATGCTGAGGGTTCACCTGAGATGCCGCCGGCGCCAAATACAATGTCTTCTGAAAGAGGCAAGGATCTCAGATACATGAAGCCACCAACTAGAACAAGCACAACGGAAATCAAAATCACAAAGGGAGGAACAAGGCGCCACCAGCTCCTGAACTCTCTGACAGCCTTTCTCGCAACGGAAACAACAAGAACCAGAGTGATTACGTAGAACCCGAAAAGAAAGAGGGAGTCTAAAAAGTCTATCTCCGAGGCTTCTTCTATCATTGAAAACTCATTAGGATTTTCTATAGCTTTTATTCCAGAAGGTAACGGAATTTCTGTAGCTGCCACGGACACTTCGTCTCTTATAGATATTTCAGATTGACTTTCGTTGATGTCAGAGTCTGAGGACTTCATTCTTAAAGATAGTAGCCCTCCTCTGTAGTTGCCCAGAGACAAAATGGCTACTAAAGGAATTACGACTCCGAGAACCACAAAGGTCTTGGGAACATTGGGTATTAAGAGCACCCGTATTAGAATAACCATAAGTGTAATGTAAGCTCCCGTGTATTGCAGTACAGGAATTGCTGAAAGAGAGATACCGACAATGAACAAACCGAGAACAGATAGATATTCCTTTCTGTCCATCGTAAGTACGATTCCCACTATTGCTCCCAGTGCTGAAAGCGACAAAGCGACACCTGTTCTCAGAACACCAAGAAGCAAAATCATTATCGTGAAGAAGAGAATCGGTAGCAATAGATAAATACTGCAGCCAGCTTTCGTCCTTCCAAGGTAAAACAAAAAGGCTACGAGCCCCGCAAGGATTCCCGCAAACAAAGCTCCTCCGGCTAAGAAAAGCACCATGAAACTTACTGTAAAGACAGCACATGCTTCAGTTAACGAAACCTTATCGATTCTCAAGATCGACAAGCACCTCCTGGATCGACTGGTTATCGCCGACAACTCTGACAACTATCTGCTCCTCTTCAAGAAGAGCGGCTCGTCTTTTCAATCCCTCGATTGTTCTTGGAAGCATCTGATAAGAAACGGTTCGCTTTGTCCAGGGTTCTCTAGGGCTGAAAGGAATAATTATTACTACGACCCTGCTGGAATGAGATTTCGCCCTTAGGAGCTGGGGAAGAATATCCTCTCCGAGATACATAGAAATAATCACAACCGTTGTTGCCGGGTCGAATCGTTCAAAATCTTCTTCTATTATCTCGGAGAGCTGTGGACCCTGATCGCTGCCTCTAGTGTCGGCCAGCACTTCGGCAAAGTCAGTCCAGTCCCTACCCAGGCCACTCAACCTGATAACCTCATCACCAACAATCACCAAGGCGATTCTACCTCCTGATCCATATGTGAACCTGACCAAGCTAAGGGAAAGCTGTACGGCGATCTCTTCATAGTCGATCCTGATCTTCTCCCAAACGTCGCGAGCGAAAATCTCTCTTGAAAGATTCAAGTCGAGGTAGAGGATGGTGTCACTGACAGCAGTGTATCCGAACTCTTTTATCATAAGCTTACCAAGCTTTGCCGAGGCATTCCAGTGAATCCGGTTAAGAGGTTCCCTTTCATACTCCTTTATGCCTCTAAAATCTACGGGATCCTCCATCAGCTCAAAATCGCTACGGCTACCGGGTAGCAGCTCCCTGAGTCTTAGAGGAAAGTAATCGATATTCATAACCTTTGGGAGCACAAGTACGGATTCCGGGGCAGAGTATTTGGCGGTGTGTGAGAAGAATCTCAGAGGATCCTTTGAAGTAAGAAAAAGCCCGGACAAATCTTTCTTTCCGCGTCTCCTGAAAGTCACTTTAGTCTCAACTTCTCTGTTCCCGTTTGAGGACAAGACGAATGAGCTTTCTTTCGGTACGAAGTATTCTCTATCGCCCCTAATTACCGGGAAGAGAGTTGTGCTCAGTGAAATGAAATGGCTTCCTTCGACAGAGTATTTTAGGGTGAGAGTCTCACCCGAGAAAAGCCTTTCTCTGTCAATAGAACGAGTTATAGTAAGTGTTTTGAGAGTCGTTCTAGACAAATAGTAATAAAGCCAAACAATCGCAGAGAACAGTACGAATGTTACTGAGTAAGCATTGAAAGAGAGCAGTGACCAGCAAACTGAAGCGACCGTTGCAACTATTAGCGGTCTTTTTTTGGACTTGATTTCCTCAAGTTCAAGCCTTTTCATATTCTAAAGGGATTGGAATAGACTGCACTATATCCATAACGATATCTCTATTCGTTCTTCGCATTAGTCTAGCCTCCGGCCTAATAATAACCCTGTGAGAGAGAACATCCGGCGCTACTTCTTTGACATCGTCGGGGATTGCGAAGCTCCTCCCCCTCAGACCTGCGAGGGCTCTCGCTGTTTCCATCAAGGCTATTGATCCCCTTGGACTCGCACCCAACTGAACCTCTCGGTGCTTTCTCGTCTCATTAACAATGGAAACAATGTACCCAAGTAGAGAGTCCTCAACTAGTATCTCTTTTGTCTGCTTCATAACATCAATCAGTTCCTCCCTACTTGAGACAGGTTTCAAGGCAGTTATAGGGTGTTCTGACGAGATTCCCTTGAGCAGTCCCTTCTCACTCTGTTCGCCGGGATAACCCATTGCAAGTGAAATAGAAAATCTGTCCAGTTGGGCTTCAGGGAGTGGGAACGTTCCTTCGAACTCGACTGGGTTCTGAGTCGCAATAAGGAAAAACGGAATCCCCATTTTGAGAGTCCGGCCTTCTACAGTTACCTGTCTCTCGGCCATAGCTTCGAGAAGGGCGGACTGTGTTCTGGGAGTCGTCCTGTTAATTTCGTCCACAAGAAGAATCTCAGTGAATATCGGACCTTTTCTGAAAGTGAACTCATGTGTCTTAAGATCCAGGATGTTGAAACCGGTTACATCTCCAGGCAGGAGGTCTGGAGTGCACTGTATTCTGTTGAAGTCGAGCCCGAGCGAGACGGCGAGACTTCTAGCCAGCATAGTCTTGCCAACGCCGGGAACGTCGTTTATCAATACATGGCCACCGCTTAACAGGACGGCAAGGACTCTTTCGATTACTGGGTCTTTGCCCACTATCACTCTGGATATGTTGTTCACTAGTTTGCTTCCAAAGTCTTTGATGGAAATCATACCTCACCTCTCGGAAAGTCAGTGGTCTGTTGAGTTTAGCACAGAAAAAACCAACTATCTAAAGATAGTATATATTCTTCCAAAAAACGCATCTCCTAACTCAATGGAGATGCGCCTAAGATCATACGATTCTAGTGAATGCTTTCTGGTCTAAGACTACAACCCGAATCTAATTTCATTCCAAAGGGTGTTGTAAATACGAAGATCCTCTCCAAGATCTTTGATCAGTTCGGTATTCTCGAGATCTTCGGCAGAATAAACAGGTTCTTCCTTGATCAATTCTCTCGCAGGCACATTTGGAGAAGGCAGAAGAAGGTAATCGGATACCTCTGCCGCAACGTCAGGCCTGAGTATGTAATTTATGAAGAGATGTGCATTCTCCAGGTTAGTAGCACCTTTGAGAATTACGAAACTGTCTATCCACATTGTACTGCCTTCCCACGGAATGAAGAAATCAATATTCTTCAGCTCTTCTTCTGTGGCTTCATAGAAGATGTTTTCACCGTAACCGTGTACCACCCAGAACTCTCCTGAAATTATTCCCTTTGCGAAAAGCTCATTATCGAACTTGGCAATATTATCTTTCCATTTTAGAATAAGATTCTTCGCTTCCTGGAGTTCATCTGGATCGGTTGAGTTTACTGAATAACCCAGGTACTTAAGAGCGGCACCGAAAACTTCTCTCATGTCATCCAGGAGAGTCATCATTCCCTGGAATTGTGTCAATTCGAAGATCTTCCATGATCTCGGATAGACCTCGACAAAATTCGCGTTAACCGCAATTCCCGTTGTCCCGACCATATAGGGAATACTGTAGGTATTCTCAGGATCATAGTACATTTGTTCTACAACATCAGGGTCGATGTTTGCGAGATTTGGCACCAGAGACTTGTCTATAGGGATCAACATGTCTTCCTTGATCATGATACTCGTATAATCTGCCGAAGGCATGGCAAGATCGTAACCACGGGCTCCGGCTTTGATCTTGGCGAACATTGTCTCGTTCGAATCATAGGTATCGTAAGTCACGTTAATACCGTACTCTTGAGAGAAGGCCTCGATAACTTCGGCTGGGATGTAGTCCGACCAGCCGTAAATAATTAGATTTCCCTGTCCAAATACAAGAACGGCAAAAAAAAGTAAGATACCAAAAATTGATAACCTTCTGATCAATATTAACACCTCCTAAAAGATCAACTTTCTGAACTTGCTTCCAAAGAAAGAGATGAATAAGGTTCCAACAAGAAGCAGAGTCGAAAGCGAGTTTATCATCGGGGAGACCCCGAACTTAATCATTGAATATATCTTCAAAGGCAAAGTAGTAGATCCCGGACCGGCAACGAAAAAGGTGATGACAAAATCGTCAATGGACAGTGTAAGACCGAGCAGGAAGCCTGCCATTATTCCAGGCATGATCACAGGGACGATCACTTTTCTGAAAACTTGATGACTCTTTGCACCTAGATCTCGGGCGGCCTCTACTATAGAATAGTCAAAGTCTTCGAGTCTTGTCATTACTGTTACAGTAACATAGGAAACGCAGAAAGTCACGTGCGCTATAAAAATCGTGATAAGCCCCAGAGGAATACCAACGGCAACGAAAAATATAAGCATCGATACACCCATCAAGATATCAGGAATCATCAACGGTGTGTAGACCAGCACTGCCAAATAGCCCTTCAGTTTTGATTTGTACCAGTAGAGAGCCACTGCTGTAAAGGTTCCGATCACTGTTGCTGCCAGAGAAGACGTGAGTGCAATGATGACGGTATTTAGAAAGGCTTTCCAAATATCGGCCTGTCTGAATAACTCAGAGTACCACTTCAGAGTAAAACCTGTCCAAGCAACACCTTGTCTTGCGCTGTTAAAGGACAGTACGACAAGGGCAACAATGGGAAGGTATAGGAAGGCGAAGGTAAGAGTGGTAACCGTTAAAGAAAATCTCCGCTTTCCAATTACTTTCTTGGTCTCCATCAGATCTCTTCCTCTCTCATGTAGCTTTCGCGAATGGTGAGCCGTCTCTTGCTTTGAACCTTGTTTATTCTCATGTAAAAGAGTAGTCCCAACGTTGAAATCAGAAGGAATATCATTGAAATTGCTGAAGAAGACGGCCAGTTTCTCGCCACAGTCAGCTGTCTGGCAATCAAATTACCCAGCATTGCTCCATTCGTTCCACCAACCAGGTCTGGAATTGCGTACGATCCAAGGGCGGGAATAAAAACCAAAATGATCCCGGCTATTATACCTCCCTTAATTGATGGCAGAAGAACCTTCAGGATAGCCTCAGTTCTCGTTGCCCCCAAATCCATTGCTGCCTCGACAAGCCTAAAATCGAACTTCTCGATTGCGCTATATAGAGGAAGTATCATGTAGGGAAGATACATGTACACGATCACAAGAATTACTGCTCCTGGTGTGTACATTAGAGCAAGAGGCTCAGCAAGCCCCAGTAATTGCAGGAAAGAGTTGATGACGCCGTTTCTTCCCAATATGACCATCCAGCCGAATATCCTTACCAGAAAGTTTGTCCAGAATGGGACGATCACCAGGGTGAGAAAGACGTTACTCTTTTTCGAGGTGGCTATGAAATAGGCTGTGGGTAAGCCGATTCCAAGACAAATAACAGTGGAGATCATAGAAATCCAGACGGTCTTCCATAGAATTTGCCAATATCCTACGTTGCCCAGCATTCTAGTGTAGGCCTCAAAAGTGAAGGGAAGCTCTACGCCTCCATATATTCCGGATGTTAGGAAGCTGTACAGGATGATTATTAAATAGGGTATGAGAAAGAAAACCGTCAACCACAGAACGCCAGGCATTGACAAGAGAAACCCTGCGAGATCTCGCTTACTCTTCAAAAGCAACACCTCCCATCTCCCTCAAAACATAACTGTCATCCGCGAACCACCAGACATAAACATTGTCTTTCCAGGAAATAATCACTTCGTCGAGTAAATATCTGACGTGCTGTTTGAATGCCTTTATGTAGGATTGACCAACAGCTACTGTGTACTTAGTTTGACTTCCGAGATAAATAGTTTCGTCAACTACTCCCTTCAGAACGTTTAGCTTCACACCTTCGGGAACGATTGGTTTGTCCTTAGTTATCTTGACCTTTTCAGGTCTCAATGAGATTTGAATTTCCTGGCCTTCCCTTACGTCCATATCCTTGTAGAACCAGATCTTTCCAAATCTTTCCGTGTCCAGAAGAAAGTATTCATTTTCGACTCTATCTACTTTTCCTGTGAAGAAATTGGTTTCTCCGATGAAATTGGCCACAAAGGCGTTTACGGGACTTTCGTAAACTTCGAAAGGAGTTCCAAGCTGGATCACTTCGCCCTCGTTCATAACGGCCACGTGATCGGAAATCGACATAGCTTCGCTTTGATCGTGAGTGACGTATATGAAAGTAATCCCAACTTCATCGTGGATCGTATCAAGCTCGACCAACATATGTTGCCTGAGTTTTGCATCTAGAGCTGCAAGCGGTTCGTCGAGCAGCAAGACTGTGGGTCTTCCTACTAGAGCTCTGGCAATTGCTACGCGTTGCTTCTGCCCTCCTGAAAGTTGCGAAGGCATTTTCTCGACATGCCCACTAAGACGGGTAAGGTCAATCATTTCCTTCACCTTTCTCTTTATTTCATTTTCAGGTTCCCTTCTTAGTCTCAGGCTGAAAGCGATATTCTCGAATACGTTCAGATGTGGAAACAATGCATAATTCTGGAAAACGGTATTTACTTCTCTTTCGTTGGGGGGCGTTCCGATAATGTTTTTTCCACCAAGAGTTATGTTTCCGGAGGAGGGGTCCTCAAATCCGGCTATCATTCGAAGGATTGTCGTTTTTCCGCAACCGGAAGGACCAAGAAGAGAGAAGAACTCGCCCTGTTCAATATTGAGAGAAACGTTGTCCACGGCAGTGAAAGAGTCATCGAAGATTTTCGTCACATTAGAGAGGACAACGGAGTGTTCTTTCAATTCATTCTCACCTCCAGTCATCGTTAGAGCAAGTAACAGTATATACTACTCGGGTCTTTAGTTGTGTTAATTCAAGTTGACTTAAGGAGTACAAAGACAACAACACTAGCGGCAATCGAGAGCAGCGTGACTACCGATATTCTCTTGATGATTCTAGAATACTCGACCTTGAAGTATTCGCTAGTCAAAACGAGACACAAGTGAACCGGCGAAAGAAGCACTCCAACAACAGCAAACGTGTAAGCGAGAATCGTTGTAGAAAGTGTGCCGTAACCGTTACCCATACTTAGAATCAGAGGAAGACTCAGTCCCACCCCCGCTTGAGTCACACCGGTCATGAATCCCATAAGAAAAGGCAGAAGAACTACTAGAGTAAGAGGCGGTATTGACCATGCCATAAGCTCAGCGCCCATAGATTGGGGAACCTCGGCGATCTCGACCAGGTTTTTGTAGAAGAAGACCGTAAGAAGCAAGATGAACGTCTTGTACTTGAGAGACGCTACCAGTACCTTTTTCTTGTTCTTATTAATGAGCAAGTAAATGATCGATGTACCTAGGACGGCCAGCCAGCCCGGTTGATTCAGCATCACCAGTATGATAACTGCGATAATCGGCCAGGCGCTTATCATAAACTCCTTTATCGCGGAGTGACTGTATCTGAGCTTGATCGGCTTTCGAATCATCAGTAGATACCCGGCAACCAGAGCGACAGCCCCGATAGGCATTAACCAGAGCACAAGCGTATTGAGTCTTATTCTCGATATGCCGGACGCAATAACCAGGGCGGGATATAGGGGCCAGAAAAACTCCATTGAGTGCCTGAACCAGTAATTAAAGACGAGACCGTCTTCATTTGATATTGTCGGATCGGATCTTGCCAGATCCTTAACCATTGGGGCAGAAAACATCGCCCCACCCGGCATTGGAAGAAGACCAATTATTGCAGGCATCAAGGCAATCGAAACCCTTGGTTCAGGGAAAAGTCTTTCAACGGCTCTCACGAACCTCGAAGAATTACCGCTCTTATCCATCGTTTCTCCCAACAAATAGATGGAAAAAACAGTGATGATTAC
>WOZY01000222.1 GCA_011620045.1 Mesotoga sp. | reverse complement strand
CCCCCTGGAATAGACAAAAGCCGAGAAAGACTCATCGATACTCCTTTCCTCCATCAGGGCGAAGGGATTAAGGGAAGATTCAACTGCCATGATCGCCAGCACAATTGCAGGATCCAGCTGGGACAAATCGAGAGTTCGAATCTCACCACCGACGATGATATCTACCTTCACTTCTCTGAATTCAATTAGCGCATTATAGATCTCTTCTGAGAGACGATTTCTGAATGTATCGGGTCTGTCCGAAAGCAGACTACTGGATTCTATCAGTGAATATATCTTTTTTTTGAGAGCGGGGTATTCCTTTCTTGATCTTCCCAATGAAAGCTTTGATATTGTTTGGTTGTAATCGAAAAGGGAACTCTCAGGAACACTATGCATTCTTACTGAGTTGCTTAACTCGATTTCCGACGAGTCGTTTATTTCAGCAAAGTAACTGTAGGCATCAAGTACGCGATCATCATACAAGTATGATGGAGTAGTAAGAAGAGACTTGTAATCGGCTCCAAGTCCGGCATTATAAAGAACGGAAAGAGCCGCGACTCTTTCAAGTCTGTTCTTCGTGCGAAGGGAAGTTAGTATCAGTACAATAACGATAATGGAGGCTAGCAGAATAATAAGAACAACTAAATCTATCATCTTACCCTTGTCCATAATTCACCTCTCGGCAATTATAGCAGAGAAAAAGCCGGGTTGCCCCGGCTATTCATTACAGTCTGTCTATCTCTTTTTCTTTGTGGATTTTTCGAATTTGCAGGCACCGACTGGACACTGTGGAGAATTTACGTGCGCAAGGAATTCATCCTTGAATCTGTCGAGAATGGATCTCAAAGGCACTGGGACGGATTGGCCGAGACCACAGAAGGATGACTCTTCCATGGTTTCGGATATATCGTACAGTTGGTTTAGCATCTCGGATGTTCCTCTTCCCTTTGAAAGCTCATCCAGGATATGGACAATTACATGAGTCCCCTCTCTGCAGGGAGCGCACTTTCCGCAGGATTCATGGGCGAAGAACTCCATTAGGTTTCTAGCAATATCGACAGCACAGTGTGTATCGTCAATCGCTAGAATCACCCCTGAGCCAAGAGAGGCACCATACTTTTTGAAGGAGTCGAAATCTAGCTGGGCATCCATCTCTTCGGGCTTGATAAAACTTCCTGCTGCTCCGCCGGTCTGTATCATTTTTAGAGTTCTGCCGTTGGGAACTCCTCCGCCATATTTTTGCACGAGATCCCTGACCGAAGTACCCATAGGTACTTCAACTATTCCCCTTTTTACAAGATCGCCGCATAAAGAGTAAACCTTTGTTCCCGGTGACGACGCTGTCCCAATAGACTTGAACCAACTTGCCCCCTTATCTATTATTGGTGGAATGCAGGCAAAAGTCTCCACATTGTTGACTACGGTTGGCTTACCGTATAGACCGCTGACTGGAGGATAAGGTGGCTTCAGTCTTGGCCTTCCCGATTTACCTTCTATAGATTCAATCAGGGCTGTCTCTTCTCCACAAACATATGCTCCCGCACCCAGCCTAACAGAGAGATCGAATGAGAAGTTGGTACCCAGAATCGACTGTCCCAGAAGTCCGTACTCATAGGCCTTGCTGATTGCTCCCCTGAGGCTTGCGACAGATTCAAAGTACTCTCCTCTTATATATATGTATCCTTTGCTGGCCCCAACTGCGTATCCGGCAATTATCATCCCTTCTATCACTGAATGGGGATCGCCTTCCATTATCAGTCGATCCTTGAAGGTTCCCGGTTCACCCTCGTCGGCGTTACAGATTACGTATTTTTCATCTGACTCGACTCTTTGTGTGAATTCCCATTTCAATCCGGTTGGAAAACCAGCCCCACCTCTTCCTCTCAGGTTACTCTTCTTCAGTTCTTCGATAACATCTTCGGGAGTCAATCTCAAAGCCTTTGCAAGGCCTTGATATCCGTCAAGGGCTATGTACTCCTCAAGATTCCGGGGATCGATAGAACCGGCATTTCTTAAGACGATTCTCTCTTCTTTCGTAGTTTCTGTCGCTTCAACACGTGCTGCTGAATCAAAGTCTGTAACAATCAATTCCTCAACTCTTCTTCCCTTAAGAAGGTGCTCCATGACCAGCATTTCAATGTCTGCTTCACTCTTAACAGAATACATCACATTGTCCGGAAGAACGAGAAAAAGAACTCCTCTTCCGTAATCTCCAAAAGATCCGGTCTCAAGGATTTCAACGATGGAATTCAAATTGTAGTTTTCTGTCAGGGTGCTAAGATAGTTTTTGAAGTGTCTAGCACCGAGAAGAAGACTGTTCGAATCTATGGATACTAGGACGGTTATTGGTTTGCTCACGATTACTCACTCCTCTCTCTTGAAACCATGCCGTCTACGATCTCAGAGACCCTTTCCGGAGTAAGGTTTCCGTAAGCCTCATCATTTATCATCATTACCGGGGATACTCCGCAGAGTCCGAGACAACTAGTCTCCTCAAGAGTAAACAAGCCATCTGTCGTAGTTTCACCAAAATCAATTTCCAGAATGTTCTTCAAGGAGTCAACTACTGCCTGTCCTCCGGTTACATGGCATGGAAGACTCTTACAGACTCGAATTACATATTTTCCCCTTTTGTGAGTAGAAAACATTGTATAGAAAGTGAGAACTTCATAGATTCTTGAGAGAGGCAATCCCGTCAGATCCTTCATCACTTCAGCCGCTTCGATTGGTATGAAGTTGCCAAAGTGATCTTGAATTGCGTGAAGAGTATTTATAAGCACGTCGCCTTTTTCAAGGCTCTGGCTGCTAATGTTTTCATAGATATCAGTTACGATTTCACGGACATTTTCTGCAGACATATAAAATCCTCCCTTCAACCCTCTTTTAAGTAGCAAAAGAACCCCCACTAAGGGGGTTCCTGAAAACCGTTTATGGTGAAACCTTGCTAATCGCCCCAAATCTGCACACGGCCAGGCAACTCCCACATCTGGTGCAGATTTCCGGATCTATATCGTGAGGCTTTCTAACCGAACCGCTTATCGCTTCTACGGGACAGACTCTGGCACAAGCAGTACAACCAACGCATTTGTCCCTATCAATTACCACCTGTATCAAAGACTTGCACTTCTTTGCCGGACATCTTCCCTCCTTGACATGAGCTTCATACTCATCCCAGAAATACCTCATTGTTGATATCACTGGCTGTGGAGCAGTCTGCCCAAGTCCGCAAAGTGAAGTCGACATTATGTTTTCGCCAAGATCTTTCAGAAGTTGAAGGTCTTCCGTAGTTCCTTCTCCTTCCGTTATTCTTTCAAGAATTTCGAGCATCCTGCGTGTTCCATCACGACAAGGTGTGCACTGACCGCAAGATTCCTCCACGGTGAATTCCAAGAAGTATTTAGCAACATCAACCATGCAACTGTCCTCATCCATAACGATCATTCCACCTGAACCGATTATTGTGCCCAGTTTTTTCATGTTGTCGTATGTTATTGGAGTATCAATCAATTCTAGAGGTATGCATCCTCCACTTGGTCCGCCAGTCTGAATAGCTTTCAGCTTCTTCCCACCAGGGACGCCTCCGCCAATGTCAAAGATCAGCTTTCTAAGAGTGATGCCCATAGGAACTTCAACGAGACCAGTGTTCTTTACGTTTCCAGCCAGAGCAAAGACTTTGGTCCCCCTAGAACCATCCACTCCGTACTGGCTGAACCATTCGCCGCCATTTGTGATTATCGGAGGGATGTTAGCGTAGGTCTCCACATTGTTAAGAAGAGTTGGTTTTTCCCATAGCCCTTTAATTGCAGGAAAGGGAGGTTTAACTCTGGGTATTCCTCTCTTGCCTTCAATCGAATTTATAAGAGCAGTCTCTTCTCCACAGACAAACGCGCCCGCACCAATTCTTATCTCAAGATCGAACGAGAAATCGGTTCCGAGAATGTTTTCACCAAGAAACCCATACTCTCTGGCCATTGCCATAGCATGAGTCAACCGTTCTATTGCAAGGGGATACTCGGCTCTAACATACACGAACCCCTTCTGGGCTCCGACTACTCTAGCAGCTATTGTCATAGCTTCTACTACTGTGTGGGGATCGCCTTCAAGAACCGCCCTATCCATAAAGGCTCCAGGGTCGCCCTCATCTGCGTTGCAAATTACGTACTTCGTGTCGCCTTCTGCTTTCTTTGTCAGATCCCACTTCATCCAAGTGGGAAAACCCGCTCCTCCGCGTCCCTTAAGCTCGCTTTTCTTCAGTATTTCAACGACATCTTCTCTACTGAGTTCAAAAAGGACCTTATGCAGCGCGAAATAGCCATCCCTCGCAATATATTCATCTATTGAAAGAGGATCAATTACCCCTAAGTTCCTCGTTGCGATTCTCACTTGCTCAGTGAAAAAAGGAAGCTCTTCCTGAGGCTTTTCAGTAAGATTCCCCGAGTCGCCTTTGTATAAGAGATCTTCTACGACTCGCCCTTTCAGAATATGTTCTTCTACAATACGAGCTGCATTCTCTGCCGTGATCTTCTGATAGAATACTCCTTCAGGATAGATCACCAGAATGGGTCCGAGGTCACAAGCACCCATACATCCCGTTTCTACCACCCTGACTACACTTTCCAACGAGTACTTTTTCAGGGTTTCCTCAAATACGTTTTTTACGCTCTTCTCGCCTGCAGAAATGCAAGCACCTCCGGCACAAATAAGTACCGTGTTTTCAACAGCGGGCACCCTTAATCACCTCTCGTTATAGTTCTCCTCTTTTCACAATAAGATCTCCAACTACTTTTCCGCCGACAATGTGCTGCTCAACCACTCTCTTTGCTTGAGTGGGGCTTACGTGTCCATAAATTATCGGCTCTGATCCCTCGAGATGGACCTCTATTGTGGGCTCGACATCACAGAGACCAAAGCAGCCTGACTGAACGACAGCGACATCATCGATTCCCTTCTCTTCAAGTGAATCTACAATCGCCCTTAACGTATCCTTCGCGCCTGCCGCAATCCCGCATGTTCCCATTGCCACGATTACTTTTCCTCTCTTGCCCGAGTCACGCATCTTAAGACCCTTCATTGCGTTCTCTTTGATCTTCATAAGTTCTTCAAGGCTCTTGATTTTTGGCATCAGTCGGCCCTCCTATATTTGCCTAATATCTTTGAAACCTCATCAGGGGTTACTCTCCCAAAATAGTCATCCTCGCCGACCAAAACCACCGGAGCCATACTGCAGGCACCGAGGCATCTAACGGCGTGAATAGAAAAGAGTCCGTCGGAGGTCGGTTCATTCATCTCAACGCTCAGTTCGTCTTGGAGCCTTTCGAGTATCTTATCGGCACCCTTAACATAGCAGGCGGTTCCTAGACAGACTTTTATCTGGTTCTTTCCCTTTGGCTTCATGCTGAAGAAATTGTAAAAGGTCACAACTCCATATACCTGACTTAAAGGAATATCGAGTTTCTCAGATACGTGCTGCTGCAGTTCTTCCGAGAGATATCCAAAGATTTCTTGAGCTTTGTGAAGCACATTAATTAGAACACCCGTGTTGCCTTTGACGGAATCAATATACTCGTCAAGTTCTCTAAAGAGCTGCTGACAATCCGGGCAGTTTACAAGAGACAAACCTTGCACCTCCTTTGAGGAAAGAATGTTATTTATTTCACACATGCATTATAACACGCACCTAGAGAAATGGGCTGATTCCTGTGTTAAAATAACCCATGTCCAAGGAGCTCTATAAGGAGGAGATTAGATGGATCTAGAAGCCTTTGTGCGTGACGTTTCGAACTTCCCAAAGGAAGGTGTGATTTTCAAAGATGTCACTCCATTATTAAAGGATCCTTTAGCTTTCAGGGAGAGCATATTGCAGATGTCGGAACGGGCAAGGAAAATCGACTTCAATATCGTGGTAGCTCCCGAAGCCAGAGGGTTCATTTTTGCGGCTCCTCTCGCTTATGAAATGGGAAAAGCCCTAGTACCTGTTAGAAAGCCTGGAAAGCTTCCTTACAAGACTAAAGAGATAGAGTATGAACTTGAGTATGGAAAGGCGACTCTTCAAATGCACGTTGATGCGATCTGTAACGGAGATAAGGTGCTGATAGTGGACGACATTCTCGCGACCGGAGGGACGATGGAGGCAATTGCTCGTATCATTGAAGATAGTGGGGGAGAAGTCGTCGGAATTCTATGCCTGGCTGAATTAGGATTTCTTGAGCCAAGAAAGAGGCTTTCCGGCCGTAGAGTGGAGACCCTAATTACTTATTAACGGAGGTTGGAGGAATGCTAAAATATGACTTCTCTTTTGCGTTCAAAGAGACTCTTGAAAGCGGACTTTCTTTTGATGAGATGATAGATATTGCTAAGACACTTTCCACGAATTTCGAAAGGGTCTTTCAACCATTGCCCGGTTTTCTGCGAATTCTTGAAAACGATGAAATTCTTGAAGAAGTCAAGACCTACAGATCCTGGCTCGAACATTTCGATAATTTCGTGGTGATTGGAATTGGAGGCTCGGCACTTGGCAATCAGGCTTTGCACTGTGCACTGAAGCCGATTAGCTGGAACTCTTATGTTAAGGAGAAGCGAGATGGAAACTCGAGAATGTTTCTGCTCGATAATGTTGATCCCGATATGATTGCCTCTGTGCTAGGAGAACTGGATCTCGGTAACACTGTATTCAACGTTATCTCGAAGTCTGGAACTACTGCTGAAAGCATGGCAAATTATCTCAGTGTTAGAGGATTACTAGAAAAACTCGATCTCCCTATTAAAGATCATTTCATATTTACTACCGACAAACACAAGGGTGTACTCAGACAAATCGCAGACGCCGAAGGTATAAGAACCCTCACTATCCCAGAAGATGTTGGAGGTCGTTTTAGCGTTTTGACGCCAGTAGGTCTGCTTTCGGCGGCTGCGGAGGGAATTGATATAAGTCTTATCTACGAGGGGGCGAGGTTTGGAAAGGAGAGATATCTGAGGGATGACGTCAAATCAAACCCGGCAGCTGTAAGTGCTCTAATACACTATGCTTATCTGAAGAAAGGGCACAACATCTCAGTAATGATGCCATATTCAAATAGACTCTATACTCTTGCCGACTGGTATAGACAGTTATGGGCAGAGTCTTTGGGAAAGAAGTTCGATGTCTCTGGCAGAATAGTTCGTTCCGGTCAGACGCCTGTGAAGTCTCTGGGCGCAATTGACCAGCACTCTCAAGTTCAACTATACAACGAGGGACCGAAAGACAAGATAGTGACGTTCTTGAAGGTGGAGGATTTTGGAAACCAGCTTACAATACCCTTCATACATTCGGACATTGAAGCGTTGTCCTATCTCAACGGAGTTGAGGTTGGTGAACTGCTTAATGCGGAGCTAAGAGGAACATCGATTGCACTTGCTGCGAACGGTGTACCCAACATGACAATCTCTTTTCCACAGATAGACGAAGTTCATGTTGGCGAATTTATTGTCTCCTACGAGATACAAACTGCATTAATGGGTTTCCTACTGAAAGTGAATCCTTATGACCAGCCTGGAGTAGAGCTCGGAAAGAAATTGACTTATGCTTTTATGGGAAGAAAAGGATACGAGGAAGTTAGGGATAGATATGAGGAGAAAACCTCCTGGAGGTTCGAGTTATGAAGTCTGAGCTCATGAAAGTTATCGAGGGTTTTTCGGTCGAGGAAGTATATTTCACTTCTGGAGAAACTATACCAACCTTTGTAATAGTTTCAGTGGAATCCGAGGATCTTCTGCAAAAGATCGGAGAAATGGAAGAGATCGAGGCAGATATTATCGTGATCAGCCCTGAAGAGAGGAAGAAACTGGAAAACGCGAACAGCGATATCTCCAAAGCAGTAATGAATGTCATCGAATCGGGAGAGAAGCTTCTGTAATGGTAGTTGGCTTTGTGGGAAAGGCGGGAAGCGGTAAGTCTACTGCCGCTGAGCGTTTTAAAAGGTTCGGTGCGGAGATAATCTCCCTGGATGAGCTTGGCCACGATTCGTTAGACGAAGAGAAGGAGCGGATCATCGACTCTTTCGGGAAGAGTGTTCTTACTTGCGGCAAAGTTGACAGAAAAAAGCTTTCAAAGAAAGTCTTCGAAGACAGTGAACTCCTGCTAAGACTGAATGAAATACTTCACCCGATCATTAGACGAAAGGCATTGGAAGCTCTTGAGGGATGCCATTCGAAGCTCTGTATAATCGATGGGGCTTTGATCCACGAAATAGGGCTTGCTGATAGATGTGACAAAGTCATCTGGTTTGAATGTACGAATAAAGCTTCTGTGGAGAGACTCATGAAGAGGGGAATGAGCAAGTACCAAGCGGAGTCGATACTCCGTTCACAGTCTTATCTTAATTCGAAGAAGGAGCTAGCCAGTGCCGAGGTCTCAACATCAGGCAGTATTGATGAGACTTTCGAGAAGGTTAGAGAGGTTCTTTTCGGGTGGGGCATAGTGGTATAATTAGGTCACTTAAAGATTTCTTATAAGGAGGTAGGGAAATGCGCAAAAGATTAGTTCTTGCTATTCTAATCGTTTCTTTTGCAGTATTCACCTTTGCTGTGACGGAGATTGAGTTCTGGCACGCGATGGGTGGTGCTCAGGGAACCACAGTCAATGAAATCGTGGCATCTTTCAATGAGGCAAACCCCGATATTGTGGTAAAGGCCATTTATGTAGGAAATTACAGTGCTTTGCAGCAGAAACTTCTGGTAAGTGCGGAAAGCAAGACATTACCTGCTCTTTCTCAGGCTTACGGGAACTGGACTGCCAGACTTATACCTCGAGATGCTGTTCAAGAACTGAATTCCTTGATTTCCGATCCCGAAGTTGGCTTGACTGATGAAGAATGGGATGCCATATGGAATCCTTTCAAGAAAATGGTCACCTGGGGCGATACTGTTTACGCCCTTCCCTTCAACAAGAGCACTTACGTCCTTTATTACAACACAGACCTCTTTGAGCAGTATGGGCTTGAAGTCCCTAAGACTATGGATGATCTTCTGTTTGCAGCGATGATGCTTACGGAGGACAAGAACAACGACGGTCAGATTGATCAGTATGGCTTTGGTTTCAGAACCACGATCGATCATTTCATGATATTCTTGAGAGCCAATGGTGGAGAAGCAATTGATATAAAGCCCGATGGTTCGGTCGAGGTCACTATAAATTCTCCTGAAGCAAAAGAGGCTCTTCAGCTGATGTACGACATGGCTCACACCTATAAGGTAGCTCTCTTCCAGGGCGGATATCTTGATGCACCTTTTGGCGACGGTCAGATCGCCATGTTTGTTGAGACAATCGCCTCCGCTTCTTATGTCGACTCCGGTTCAAGAGGAAAGCATGGTTGGGCATGGGCTCCCGTTCCAATGTGGGAAGTTCAGGCACCACCCTTTGCTGGAACGGATGTTGTTATGTTCAAAGGGATCACAGCGGAGCAGAAAGAGGCTGCCTGGAAGTTCATGAAGTACCTCATAAGTCCTGAGATCCAGGCTTACTGGTCAGTTAAGACTGGATATATGCCGGTAACAGAAATTGCTTTGACGACTCCTCAGTGGAAAGCATATGAAGAACAGAATCCTACGGTCCTAGTTCCTATCAGCCAGATTCCATTTGGCTCGGTAGATCCCAATGTTGCTCTTTGGGACGATGTCAGGACTATTCTCGGAACGATGGTGGGAGATGTAATTAATCAGAAGAGAACCGTCGAAGAGGGACTTGCCTGGGCGGAGCAGGAAATCCTGTTAAAGGTTGCTGAGCAATAGGAGCAGAAGTTAAGAGTAGTTGGAGGCCTTAGGCCTCCATTTTTTTGTCACGACAGTTGCCCATTTTGAAAAGCCTACCAATGGAAGATCACTGGTGATAAGCAGAGATGCTTATGTGGTCTTCCTCGTGAGACCAAAGAGGCAAAAGCAGAAATCTTTAATGCTCATATCGAAGAATGACAATTGCTACCTCTGCCATTGATTGGGGTAGAATGAATGTGATTGAAAAGCTGCGGTTCTTCTGACAGGATCATTGAAAGGCGGTTCAATAATGAAGCGATACTTTCACGCGTTCAACTTCTATGCGTTTTCGTTCTCCATACTACTCTACCTTCTGACTTCGGCCATCAACACAAAGGCTGCAGATTGGGGGCTATCATATGTAGAAATTGGTCTAATCAACTTTGTTGGTTGCGCTTTCTACGTTGTTTCCGCTCTGATATTTGGCAGGATGGGGGATAAAGTTGGTTTCAAGCGAAGCCTATCGAATGGCATGTTCTTAATGGCGATATCGCTTGTCTTTGGATTCTTCTGGACTCATCCCATACATCTGGTAATATCGGTAATCGTAATGAACATCTTTTTCGGCTTCTTTTTTCCATCAATTGAAGGCTTGCTTTCGAAGTCTGAGAAAGCTGCTGGGGTTGATCCTTCGGCGACTGTTATCCGTTTCGTTCTCTCTTGGAGTGCAGGAAATGTAGTAGGGATGGCATTTGGCCCTTTTCTAATTCAAAAAATTCCGGTAGCTGTGTTTACTTATGGGATAACGCTCAGTCTACTAGGGACTCT
>WOZY01000224.1 GCA_011620045.1 Mesotoga sp. | reverse complement strand
GCAGAGGGTGGTACAAGTTATAGAACCTGTCCCACGTGTAACGGCAGCGGTTATGTGAAGGAAGAGCATAGATCATTCTTTGGGATGTTCAGCAACACACATGCCTGCAACACCTGCAATGGTTCAGGAAGAATAATAGACAAGCGATGCGGTGTATGCGGTGGAAGAGGCTACGAGAAGGAGAGACACAAGGTCAGTGTAACGATTCCCACGGGTGTTGAAAATGGCGCAACTTTGAGGATTGGCGGTCACGGGAATGCCGGACAGAATGGAGGCCCGTACGGCGATCTTTATGTCAGTGTAAGAGTCGAAATGCCGACTGAGTTCAGGCGTAGCGGGAATGACCTTTATGTCAGCAAAGAGATAGACTACGTTGAAGCTGCTCTGGGTACCACCTCAGAGATTCCGCTTCCTGAGGGAGGAACGGAGACTCTCAAAGTCCCGGCGGGGACAAGTCCCAACACGGTCTTCAGAATGAAGAATCTAGGCGTTCCCAGTGTATCCGGTGGTAGGCGCGGAGATCTCCTGGTAACTGTAAGAGTCAATATTGGCAAACCTTCAAGCAAGGAGAAGAAACTTCTCCAGCAAATTGCAAAGCTCAAGAATTCGAGGGTTGTAGAGTGAAGTGAGCAGGAAGACTTTTCTCGACTACTTTTTGATCACGGTTGGATCCGTACTGACCGCGATATCAATAGTTTCATTCATGATACCTAACAACATTATTGCCGGCGGTGTTAGCGGACTGGCAATAATTGTTTTCAAGGTCTTCGGACTCTGGGTCGGTGCCCAGATGTTTGTGTACAACATTGTTCTCTTTCTTCTTGCCTTCGTGATTCTGGGAGTAGGTTTTGGAATAAAGTCAATATATTCTGCGGTGCTGATGTCCTTGACTGTCGATATCCTTCAGAGATCTAAATTTCCCGTTTTCGATGCCTCTACGACTCAAGACGGCTTTCTTCTGGTGGCAATCTACGGCGGTGTAATTGCAGGTGCAGGAATGGGGCTGGTTCTCTGGCGAGGGGCCTCGACAGGTGGTACAGATATCCTTGCCATGATATTTTCCAAGTATCTGGGCTTCAGCACGGGTACGGGTCTGCTGATCAGCGATTCATTAATAACTACGCTTGCGGTCGTTGTGTTCGGCCCAATCGCGGCTATGTACGGAATTATCACGATCTTCACCACCAGCAAGACAATAGACGGAATAATCGAGGGTGTGGGGAACACCAGGACGGCCTTTGTGATAAGCAAGGAAAGCGAATCGATCAAAAATCGAATCATCAAAGAAATGGAGCGCGGTACGACAATGCTGAAGGCTACCGGGGGTTTCTCCGGCGAGGAGAGGCCGGTACTTATGGTTTCGATAAGGCGAAGAGAGATCGGACAGTTGAGGCACATTGTGAAAGCTACAGATAAACGGGCCTTTGTGATAATTGTAAACAATTCTGAGGTCTTCGGTGAGGGCTTCAAGAATCTCACCTGAGGAGATGGTATGAAGTACATATGTTTCGATACTTCCTCAAGAACACTACTTCTCTCTGCCAGTAACGGCAGGGCAGTTATTGACATCAGAGCGCATGAGATCGACAGATACGGCTCAATGTTGGCCGTAATTATAAAACAGTCTATAGAGAATTTGAAGATCAAGGCCTCGGAACTCGATTTTATTGGAGTTGGGGTCGGACCCGGTTCGTTAACTGGACTGAGGGTTGGGATCTCAACTGCAAAAGGAATGGCCTTCCCCTTTGATCTTCCCACCGTCCAGTTCAACTCTCTTGACATTCTTGCAAGGCCGATCGATAGCGAAAGATTCGCAATCTTGAGACGCGGAAGAGAGGGGCACTACTACTGGAGGGAGTACAGAAAGGGAATGCCGTTTGGAGAGACGGGTTTCACAAGTTCCGCAGAACTTGTATCTCGAATCGATGCTTCAGAGATCGAGCTCTTCCTGGATGGCGAGATCGACCCCTTATTCGACGACTTCAGAATTAGTAAAGTGGAGCGGTACGATCCCTCTGTAATGAGGGACATTGCGGTCGATAAATTCTCCGCAGGAGACACAACAAACTACTCCAGTCTGGCACCGATATATCTTCAGAAGTCAATAGCCGAGATAAACTGGGAGAAGAAGTCCGAAGGAGAGCGTTAGTCTTTTCTCAGAAGAATCAGTGGAACAAGCATTTCCTCAGGAGTCAGTCCCCCGTGTCTCCCTTTGAGAGAGTGTTCCTGCCCGGTGTATTTGAAACACAGCGAACAATCGCCCTTAGAGACAGTGATTAGCTCGCCTATTCGCTTTCTGAAAGTATTAGTCAGAGGTTTTCCAAAGAGCTTTATCTCATCCATTTCCGATGGTTCAATAATCTCTACATAATCCCCAAACTCCTCTTCCATTTTCTTCCTGGTCTTTTCTCTGTCGAGGGAATAGATGTAAGACATCCGTTGCTCGCCTCCGGGCATCGAGTACATCTCCTCAAAGACAGGATCGAATTTTGACCACCAGACCTCGTGTTCCCGGGGGGTCTCAATCTGACCGTGATCGGCCGTGATTAAGAACGCTGTTTCGTGTTGTACCCTGTCTTCGAAAAACCTTTCAATTGCGGAGAAAAGTAGTGCGGTCTCTGAAATATACGACAGGGAATTCGGTCCGTATCTGTGGCCGTACGTGTCGATAAGTCCCCAGTAGACAATGGTCAGGTTTGAACCTTCTTCGGATGAAAGAATTGTATCTAGCTCTTCAAACATATCGCCGAGGCCGTGGACGCCCCGAGCTATACCCCCGCGCGAATGCATCCTCGTCAAGCCGGTGTTCACGAAGCTCTTCGATGTAAGGTGGTACCCTCTTACTCCCGCTTCTTTGAGAGATTCGAAGACGGTGGGTATCTGAATGAACTTAAGAGGATCGAAGCCGAGTCTGGTGAGATTGTCTCTGTCCTGAGTGTAAGGAGTCAATTCGATCATATTCACAAGTCCGCCGTACTCCGGCATATTTTGCAGGTAACCCAGTATTCCGTGTTCTCCTGGTACCGATGCGGTGAATATCGAGGTGAGGGCGCTCGAAGTGGTCGAAGGAAAGACGGATGTCAGCATTCTTACGTCCTCTCTGTTGAAATACTTGAAGCGGTTGCTTTCAAGCACTTTCGAGAGATTGTAGTAACCGACCGCATCTACTATGAACACGACAAGCTTTTCTATTCCTTCAAGATTCAGCCCGTTCTCAGTGAAAGAGTATCCCTTCACCCCGGAGTTCACCTCAGCTCCAAAGTGTTTTAGAATGGCAGCCGATAGGTTCACTATAGAACTACTGTCGTATCCTGGATAGATGGACTCCATTGGAAACTCCTTCCACTCTTCGGACACCAAAGCAGGGCGAGACTTCGTAAAGAAATGCCTGTTTCCGAAAGTCAGTATTCGCTTGGGTTCATAATCACTTCTACAATTATATACGATCGCTGCCTCGGGTTTCCTATAGACAAACGCAGAACCAGCACTTGTCATCGAGACGGCTCTTGTCAAAAGAGCCCGAAACCGGCCTTACAGCCGGAGCGGGCTCCAAATGCTCTCTTGTTGATTCACAACAACAGGCCTACAGGGAAAGGTGTGTCGAGTGAAAACTACTCTTTCACTCCTCCCTGTGTCAGTCCTCCAACGATGTAATCCTGTAACACAAGGAAGAAGATCACCATGGGAACTGCTCCGATGAGAGCTGCTGCCGTGAATGGACCCCAGCTTGTCTCGAATCTTCCCGAAAACTGCCAGAGTCCCACCGCGTAAGTCCATTTGTTCATATCCTGAAGGAGTATCCTGGCAATCAGATACTCGTTAAAGATGTTCATAAACGTAAGAATAGCCACAACAGCCAGAATCGGTCTGGCTAGCGGCAAAATCACCTTTGAGAAGGCTTGGAATTTCGTGGCTCCGTCTATCATTGCGGCCTCTTCGAGCGAGTTTGATATTGTGTCATAGTATCCCTTGATCAGCCAGATGTTGAAGGCTATCCCGCCGGAATAAGCAAAAATCAGTCCACCGAGTGTGTTAAGCCCCAGGAAGGGGATCACGCTCCCCATGAATTGAAGCAATGCGTAGAGTGCAACCATGAACATTATCGTCGGGAACATCTGGATCAACAGCAGAGCAAGGAGTCCCTGCTTTCTTCCACGGAATCTCATCCTGCTGAACGGGTAGGCTGCAAGAGAGGCAACCGCAACGCTGATAACCGATACGGACAGAGCAACGATTACCGAATTCAGCAGCCATCTGACGAAATAGAAGTAGGTACTCTCCTTCTGAGCCCAGATTTGGTTGGTCCTGAAAAGGGCTTTGTCTATCTCTCTCAAATCTTCGGAGTATGACGATGAATAAGAGGCGGGTTTTTCGATCAGATCGGATATGAGCCTGGAGGCACGCTGGTATTTGGCGTTGACTTGTTGAAAGAGGGAATTGTAAGTCTCCTGCATCTTTCCGAAGTCTTCCAGTGTCACTGAAGTTCCGAGAAATCTAAGATCTATGTAGTTGTTCACCTTCAAAGCGAGTTCATCTTTCATCGATCTCATGCTTGAAATCAGCTGATTCAACAAGGCCGTTCCTTCTTTTGCTTCCGTGTTCGCCCTGTTGAAATCTTCGTACCAGGTTAGCGCTCTGTAGCGGCTTGAGGATCTTATTTTGAAATAGTCATTCAAAACGCCTGTAAGCCCTAAAACATAGTCTCTGGCCTCATCCAGTGAGTTGATCTCCTCTTCTACAGACAACATGGCCGTTCTTATGTTTACCGCTTCCAGAGCCTTTGCGTATTCTTCCTCAGCTCTGTCTGCCTCTTCTTGAAGTGAGGAGATCTTCTCGTTAAGAAGCTCGCTTTCCTCTTTCAAAGATTCCAACTCCGTCCTGAGTTCTATTGTGTTTTCTGAGACTTCAACGTACTCAGAGACACTGATCTCCAGAACCGGCAAGATGCGTGAAAGATTAGAAAGAACAGTATTGATTACGTCCGTTCCGTTCGAGACTTCAGAATTTCCCGAGACGCCCAAAAGCGCCTCTCTGTTGTCTGAGAACCAGGCCATTTCTACTGACAGCTCGGAAAGAGCTGCCGACAGCTCTCGGACGTTCTCCATCTGCGATAGCTGTCCTTGAACAGTGTTGATAGTCTCTCTTGCTGAAGTGATCTCATTCAGTGAAGTCATGAGTTTGGCTTCCGTGACGGCTGTTCGATTTTCGATACCCTTCGAGATGACGATTTGCAGTGGAAGAATCAAGGCAGACAGCTTTCTGGTCTCCGATACCAGTGTGGGCATGGCAATCTGCAGTGAGTCTTCCAGCTCTGCCAATGCCGATTCTGAGACGGCAAGAGACTTTCCAGTCGACTCTATTGTGCTCTCCACAATCGACAGTTTTTCGGTTGCCTCGATATATTCATAGTATTCCGCGCCGAAAGCTTCTCCTGCAAGAGAGTATAACTCCTCAGAGACGCTTTCAGCAGCAGCTGCTGCAGCTTCCCAAGCTTCACCGGCCGACTTGAAGGAATCGTAGAGACTGGTTCTTACTCGATTCAGTTCAGCGGCCCGCTCTTCTGGCATCGATGATTCAAGGTCCCTGAGATATCTGTTTATTACTCTTAGCCATTCTACCTTTCTCCATTCAGAGTAGTCTATTTCGGACAGAGATATGTAGTTCTGAATCGACTCCAGAGAATTGATTACTTCTTCCTTATTCTCAAACTCGAGTGTCTCAATTGCGCTTAATGTCTCGTCTCTGTGAATGAAGACTTCTTCATAGAGTTTCCTGTATCTTTCAAGAGAATCGGAGATTGGGGCAGCTCGTTCACCAAGCAAATCCAGGTAGAATTGATAGCTCCCCTCCAGCGAAGGTGATGTTGTTTGAAGGATTTCACCGATAGCATATGCGGTTTTTACTTCACTGACTTCGCCGATCTCTTTCAGCCTTTCTTCGAAAAGGTTTTTGTCTTTAAGTCTCAGTTCGTTCATTTCCTTTATGATCAGGCTATCTTTGTCTGTCAGATCATTCTCTATAGAGATCGTGCCCCCTTCGACGGCTGCAACCATGACTTCGCTTTCAACCATGAGTGAGTCGAACTTGGCAAGATACCTCTCCACAGTTTTCTTCAGATCCTCCTGACTTCTTTCTCTGTAATCTCCGGTGGCGTATGTGGCGCTTTGCAGATCGAGAATGAGCCTCCCTACACTTCTCTCGGGAAATAGTAGATTTCGGTAATGCTGTAAAGTTACCCTGTTGGAGAAGAGGTTCGATGAGAATGCAGCCTGATCTCTCCTGATCGATGTGCTTACGAGCCAGACCATTGGGAAGAGGACCACAACGACAACGGCTATCAGGATTATGTGTCTCACCCAGTATTTTCTTCTCTCGACGGCCATTATCTGCTCACCTCTTCAAAAGAACCGGACAATTTGAAATTTATCCAGCTGAAGCCAGCGACGATTATGAATATGATTATTGAGATAGCGCTTGCAAAGCCGAAATCCTGACCTCTCCCTTCAAAGGCTAGCTTGAATGTATATGAGATCAGGATATCCGTTGCCCCCGCCGGTGTCGAAGCTCCCACAATGGCCGGACCACCCTGCGTAACAAGATAGATTCCCGTGAAGTTGTTGAAGTTGAAGGCGAAGCTGCCGACGAGCAAAGGTGCAACAGTAACCATGAGCAGAGGAAAGGTAATTTTCCTGAATCTCTGGAGTTTCGTTGCACCATCTATCGAGGAAGCTTCATAGAGCTCTTCGGGTATACTCTGCAGAGCTCCCAGGCTGACAGTCATCATGTAAGGAAATCCCAGCCAGGTGTTAACCAGCAAGACAGAAACCTTAGCCCAGAAGGCATCGTTCAACCACTTTATGGGCTCCATTCCGAAGAGTCCCTGGACTATGAACCTGTTCAGAACACCATAGGTCTCGTTGAAGAAACCGTTGCGCCATACCAGTGCGGAAATGAACGCGGGGACGGCCCAGGGTATTATTAGCAGTGTTCTGTATATTTTTTTCCCCTTTAGTCTTCGATCATTTAGCGTAATTGCCAGAGCTAGCCCAATTGTGAAGGAGAAGAGCACACTCAACCCCGCCCAGGTGAAGGTCCAGCCAAAGACCTGAAAAAACGGGCCGCTTATCTTTGGGTCCTGGAACATCCTCACGAAATTCCAGAAGCCGACATCCGATATGTATCCCTCTACCGCGAACTCGTTGCCGTTTTTGTCTATATCGTAGAAGAAGCCTCCTTCTTCCACGAGAGTTCTCCCTGTCTGTCTGTTATAGACAACGGTCTCCTGAACGGCCCTTCCGGCCGAGAAGGTCGTTTCGGCCCTCAAAGCATATTTCCTTTCCGTTGTTGCAAAGGTAGTGTAGAGAGAGTTCGGGAACAGCCTGACCTGATTCCCTTCACTGTTTGTGAACTCTGCATTTCGCAGCCAGATTCCTCTTATTTCACTGAAATAGAATGATGCGTTCGGCCTCGTAGAGCTGTCCTGCGGAGAATAGAAGTATATGAAGCGCTCACCCGAGTCAGAACGGATTGCTAGGATCCTGTCATCAGGAGATCTCGATAGAGTGTAGTTAACACTCCCAATCGAAAAGCTGTCCCCGCTTACCTCAAACATTTTGGCCGTCGCAAGCGTTATGTTGCCCTCGGCGTCTCTGCTGATTGCCTGTGGTCGTGGAGCGGCAAATAAGCTCCCGTTATCCTTGGAAGTAAGCAGAGTAATGAATCTGTCTGTGGGGTTGTAGTTGTCGAGCTCGATATAAACAGAGAACTCGAATTCTTCAGGGCTCTCAGGGATGTAGAAGTAATCGCTGAGAAGTTTCTGAATCGACTGCTGCCTGGTGAAGAGATGTCCGGTTCCGTAATTTGTGAAAGCAGTTCTGAAAGTGTAATACATCGGATATAGGGTGAGAATGAAAAGCAAAATCATAGCGGGAATCATGTATCTGTACGGATAGCCTTTTGGATTCAAAGCGATTATGTCGATGAGCAAGGTCAAGACGACCATCGTGACCATAAGACCAAAATTTCCATCGGCGTACAGCAGATATATGCTCCACAAAGAAAAGGCATTGAATACTGCGAGAATAGCCAGAGAAAAGAGAAAGATTACAAATCGCCTTCCACTCAAGGTAATCCCTCCAGGCAGTTAAACCAGAGCGCGGGAATCTCCCGCGCTCAGTCTAACCAAGTTTAGAGATGTGGATATAAAGCAAAAGGGATACTAGTTTCCTATAGAGGTCTTTATCTTCTCAACTGCCGAATTGAAAGCGTTCTCTACCGTATCTTGGCCATTGATGATAAGACCAAGCGCATCAGCCATAGCGCCCCATACACTTGCCATTTCAGGTACGTTAGGCATTGGAGTTCCTACGGAAGCACTCTTAGAGAACTGCAGAACGTCATACAGCTCTGGCCCTGCGTCGGCTTCAATGAAGGAGAAAACGTCTGCCCTTGCCGTTCCCCTTCTTTCCCCGAGGAACATGCCGTACTGACCGTCGAAGCTACCGATGTAGTTTACAACGAACTCAGTGGCCTCAAGTTTGCTTGGAGACTTGGAGTTTATCATGAAGCCCTGTACTCCGACGAATGGTCTCGGAGTTGTACCATCGTCGAATGTGATTTCGCTGAAAGGAAGAATCGCGTAGTCGATACCTGTATCACGGTAACTTGGTGTTGCCCATATACCGTTAATGATGAATGCGGCCAGTCCGTCTTTGAACAGAGAGTCCATAAGGTTGTAGTTTGGACCTCCTGGAATTAGACCTTTGTCGAACCAAGATTTGATGAGCTTTCCGCCTGCAATCGCGCCTTCGTTGTTCAGGCCTATGTCGGTTACGTCAAGCCCCTGAGCGGTTTCTTTGAAGATGTAGCCGCCTCTTCCCAGTATGAAAGGAGCAGAGTGATAGAAGTCACCAACGGCATAGATCAGGCCGACAACTTCGTCATCTGAAGCTTCGAAAGCCAGTTCTTCAAGCTCCGAGATTGTTTTCGGAGCTTCGAATACGAGATCCTTGTTGTAGATGATTGCAATCGCTTCAACAGTGTAGGGGACACCATAGAGGTTTCCACCGTAGCTGAAGGCATCTAGAGCAACATCGTAGTACTGATCTGCCTCGGGAAGAAATGGAATCGGTTCGATAAGTCCGTTGATTGCAAGCTCTCCGACCCAGTCGTGTGCACCGACAATAATATCGGGGCCCTCTCCGGCAGGAGCCGCTGTGAGGAACTTAGACTTTATGTCTCCAAAATTTACCTGCTGAATCTCCACCTGAATGCCATAGTCGCTTTCGAAATCAGCGGCAAGCTTCTCAAGTGCCGGGATCTGATTCTCCGAGGACCAAATCACCAATTTTGCGCTTGCGAACGATAACATCACAGTTAGCAAAACAAGAACAGCTGTAAGCTTTCTCATCTTTAGAACCCTCCTTTATTAGAGTAGGGGTACTCCCTGAATAAATTGTATCAGAAAGTTCCGTTTTATTTAAGCTGTGTTACTACTGCCAAGGAATAAAAAACGCCCTCATTCTCCGTGAAGGCGTCCATTGCTCGTTAATGATCCGCTATTGACTATAAAGGTGCGTTAGTTCAGGTAAATATTGTTAATACTACGAATCAAACTGGATATACTGTGATTCCTTCTTTGAAGTCTTTTGCAACGTCAAAGTCGATCCTTAATGAGTTCTGGTATCTTTGAGCAAGAAATCTCTTTCCAACCTCGCCAAGAAGAAGGTAGATCAGAAGGTCTTCATCATTTTGTGCCAAAAGACCTAGCTCGCTCCTGCCCTTTTCCACTTCGGGATCGAGAGTATCGCCAGGTCTGTGCGAAATCGACTCTTCGACTCCCAGGACACGGGATTTCAAGGATTTCTCAATTTCTGCGGGCGGAGAGCCGTAAAAGCCTTTTATATACCTCTCAACTTCTTTCGTGATCGTTTTGTATCTCTCTTTGTTCATCACATTCAAGACGGCCTGAACACCTACTATCTGAGACGTTGGAGTCACTAGTGGGGGGTATCCGAGATCGGCGCGGACTCTTGGTACCTCCTCAAGAACCTCTTCGAATCTGTCGCTCATATTCTGTGATTTGAGCTGATTGATCAGATTGGAATACATTCCTCCGGGAATCTGATTCTCCAATACTGAGGTGTTAATCGTGAAGCCGGCATCGGTGCCGCTGTGGTTTCTCCTAACACCGGCAAAGTAGTCGTTTATCTCTTTCAGGAGCGGATAATCGGGCCGGTCTGCAAGTCCGATATCGTGTAGAGCTGTCCAGATACTTTCTACACCTGGCTGTGAAGTCCCAAATCCCATTGACGAGGTCGCCGTATCGAGTATGTCGGCTCCGGCCTCTGCACTCTTTAGATAAGTCATGCCTGCGATTCCCGTAGTGAAATGAGAATGCACTTCCAGCGGGATCGAATGTCTTTTCTTTATCTCGTTCACAAGCTTGGTTGCCGTTCCAGGCTTAAGGAGGCCGGCCATGTCCTTTATGCAAAGTGAGTCTGCCCCAAGTTCCAAGGCTTTATCGGAAGTCTCGACGAAGTAGTCGACATTGTGAACGGGGCTGGTCGTATATGACATTGCCACCTGGAGATGCATTCCACTTGCCTTAACTGCTTTTGCGGGTTTTTCGAGATTTCTGAAGTCGTTGAGGGCGTCGAAGATTCTTACGACATCTATACCGTGTTTTGACATAGTCTTCACGAAAAGCTCCACAACATCGTCAGCGTAGTTCCTGTAACCCAGCAGATTCTGTCCTCTGAGAAGCATTTGAAGCTTAGTCTTTTTGAATCTCTCCTTAAGGACATCGAGTCGTTCCCAGGGGTCTTCATCAAGGTATCTCACGCAGGAGTCGAAGGTGGCTCCACCCCAGACTTCAACGGCATGGTAACCCACTTGATCGACAAGAGGGGCAATCTTCGCTAATTCGTTAGTTGTGACCCTTGTAGCCAGAAGTGACTGGTGAGCGTCCCTCATCGTAGTATCAACGAAACAGACTTTTCTCAATTTTTTGCCTCCTCTCTGTGTACAATACAATGATAGAGG
>WOZY01000097.1 GCA_011620045.1 Mesotoga sp. | reverse complement strand
AAAGGCTTCTCAGTTTCTCAAATCCTCGGTCCGTCTCTATTTCCAGCCCGTGGAAAGCGGAACAGTCGACACCGGTGAAGAAATATCAAAGGGAGTTAGTGATGCGCAGTTCAGAGAGATATTGAAGCTCACAAATGGGGCGTCTTCTTATTTGGCTTCTTCAGAAATGGTATTCAGTGATGACAGGATATTGATCACTGTTCATGATCAGTTCTCGTTTCAGAGAATCAGTGCGAAAAAGCAGGACTTGAGAAAGGCAATTGAGAAGGTTTGCAGGAGAGCCATTCCTTTCGAAATAATACTGGATATCCGAGACGATCAGAATGATTTGATCAATGAAGAAGTTTCTAGAAGAGACGTAGAAAAGGAGACAACCGTTTCTTCCGGTGAAGTCGATACAGTCTTGATGGGCAGAGAGATAAGAGCCGTTTCTAAGAAGATGAAGGAAGTTCTCGGGAATGAATCCGACCTGGTTGTGAGTGGAAAGGTCTTCGGACTTGAATGCAGGAACGGTAAGATTTTCATCCTCACATTCAACGTTACCGACCACACAGACTCTCTTACGGTGAAGCTAATTGGTGAAAACGCTCGCTCTCTTTCAGAGAAGCTACGTGAGGGTGATGAGATAACCATTAGAGGAAAGATGGAAACAGATAGCTGGATGAAAGACGAAGTCCTTATTCCGAGAGACATACAGAGAACAGCTCTTCCCAAACGTGTTGACGAATCTCCAGAGAAGCGAGTTGAACTCCATCTTCATACAAAAATGAGCGCTCTCGATTCAGTTGTGGATGTTCGAGAACTGGTGAATACCTTGAAGGATTGGGGACATGACGCGGCCGCGATAACCGACCATGGTGTGGTCCAGTCCATTCCCGAGTTCTATTTTGCTGCAAAGAAGAAGGGAATCAAACCGATATTCGGTATGGAAGGTTACATGATTAACGACTCCCAGCAGATATCAATGAATCTGGATGAAGAAGACTCATCACTCGATGATGCTTCGTTCCTGGTTTTTGATCTTGAGACTACAGGTCTCAATCCTAAAGAGGATGAGATCATTGAGATAGGCGCTATCAAAATGAAGGGAAGTGAAGTCTTAGGCACTTACTCCACCTTTGTGAAGCCTGAGAATGAGCTCTCTGCAATGATCACCAGCCTGACGGGAATTACCGAAGATATGCTTTCCGAAGCACGACCGATTAAAGAGGTGCTTCCCGAATTCACGAAGTTCGCTGAAGGCTGCATACTAGTCGCACATAACGCTTCTTTCGATTATGGATTCATCCGTAATTCGGTGAAGAAGCACTTTGGAGGCGACTGGGAAATGCCGTGCATCGATACCTTGGCGCTCGCAAAGAGCCTTTTCAGGTCGAAGAGTTATTCTCTCGATAATGTTGTCAAACGGTTGAAGCTAGGTCATTTTGATCATCACAGAGCTTACGAAGACGCAAAGGTGACGGCCGAAGTTCTGAAAAAGTTTGTTCAGCTCGCAAAGAAGAGAGGGGTTCAGAATGTAAACGAACTTGAGAAACTCAGGAAGAACCAGAATCTCGATTCGTTGAAACCCTTTCACATAAGTATACTTGCAAAGAACAGAAAAGGACTGGAGAATCTCTACAGATTGGTCACAGCTTCTCACACGAAGTATTTCCACATGAAGCCTAGAATTCCCAAGAGCTTGCTTGCCGATACGAGGGAAGGCCTTCTAATTGGCAGTGCATGCGTTTCCGGGGAGCTGTCTAAAGCCTATATAGGTGGAGCAAGCACTGATGAACTCGAGGAGATCGCAAAGTTCTATGATTACATTGAAGTAATGCCACTGGATAATATCGACACTTCGGAAGGCGAGACTAACATGTCGAGGGAAACGCTTGCGAATATGTACAGGGAGTTCTATAAGGTGGGAAAGAGATTGAACATTCCAGTTGTAATGACAGGGGATGTTCATTTCCTGAATCCTCATGACGATATCTTTAGAGCAGCAATAAATGCAGCTCAGGATTACGATAACTTCCAGAACCAACCTTCGCTGCATCTCCACACTACAGAAGAGATGTTGGGCAAAGCAAGCGAGATATTTGAAGACGAGAAAGTTGTCAGAGAAGTAGTCATTGACAATTCCAGATACATCGCTTCGCTGATCGAAGAAGTGACACCCGTTGAGGGCAAACTTCATCCTCCAGTAATCGAAGGAGCCGATGAAGAGGTAAGGAAAATGGCAATCGAGAATGCCGAAAGACTTTATGGCAGTCCTTTGCCAGAGATCGTCGAAAAAAGGCTAAATCGAGAGCTTGATGCCATTATCGGCCACGGCTACGCAGTTCTATATCTGATTGCTCAGAAGATGGTGAAGAAGTCTAATGAAGACGGTTACGTTGTCGGCTCAAGAGGTTCCGTAGGCAGCTCTCTCGTGGCCAACGTAATCGGCATAACCGAAGTGAACCCGCTCCCTCCACATTACCTCTGTCCTGAATGTGGCAAGTCGATCTTTCCAGAAACCGATCTCGAATGCGGTTACGATCTTCCCGATATGGACTGTCCCCTATGCGGAAAGAAGATGTCTAAGAACGGGCAGAGCATACCATTCGAGACCTTTCTCGGATTTGAGGGAGACAAGGTGCCTGATATTGACCTTAACTTCTCCGGCGAATATCAGGAGCGCGCTCATTCTTTTATCGAAGAGTTGTTTGGAAGGGACCACGTGTTCAGAGCCGGCACAATTTCGACTCTTGCCGAGAGAACGGCCTTCGGTTTTGTCAGAGCCTATTCCGAAAAGAGCGGTAGAAGCCTTCGAAGAGCAGAACAGGAGAGAATAGCGCGAGGAATTGTAGGTGTCAGAAGAACAACTGGTCAGCATCCCGGTGGACTCATGATCGTGCCAAAAGACATGGATGTTCATAGTTTCACACCGGTACAGCACCCCGCAAATGATACGAAAGGTTCAACGTTGACAACACACTTTGCTTATGAAGTCATCCACGATGATCTTGTCAAGATAGATGCACTGGGTCATGACGATCCTACTTTCATCAAGATGTTGAAAGACATCACCGGGGTCGATCCTGAAAAGATTCCTATGGACGATCCGGACACGTTGTCAATCTTTTCTTCTTTGAAGTCGCTAGGGGTCAAATATCACGAGCTAGGAACGGAGTTGGGAACCCTCGGGATTCCAGAGTTCGGCACCACTTTCGTTCGTAGTATGCTTTCAGACACCAGACCTTCTACCTTTGGTGAGCTTGTCAGAATTTCCGGTCTTTCACACGGAACTGATGTGTGGCTGAACAACGCAAAAGATATTATCACCTCTCGGCAGGCGTCGCTATCGAATGTTATTGCCTGCCGGGATGACATAATGAACTATCTGATTGCCAGGGGAATGGAGCCAAGAGATGCCTTCAAGATTATGGAGAAGGTCAGAAAGGGCAAGGGTTTAAGCGAAGAAGATGAAAGAGAGGTAAGATCTTTCGGTGCTCCTGAGTGGTTTGTCGATTCCTGTAAGAAGATCAAGTATCTCTTCCCCAGGGCACATGCCGCTGCATACGTCAGTATGGGATACAGAGTGGCGTATTTCAAAGTACACTATCCCCTTGCCTTTTACAGCACCTATTTTTCGATTAAAGGCGGAGAGTTTGATATAGACATCTGTACCTCGGACACAAATTCTATCAAGAAAGAGATAATTAGATTAAGAGCTGATCAAGACAGGAACGTTAAAGACAGGGCGAAGGAGACACTCCTTGAAGTAGTGATGGAAATGCTATACAGGGGATTCAGCTTCTTGAATGTTGACCTCATGAAATCACATCCTACGAGATTTCTAATTGAAGGCAAATCCCTCAGGATACCCTTCAACAGACTTCAAAACATGGGGGACAAAGCCGCGAGATCTATCGAGCAGGAAAGAGAGAAGAGGGCTTTCTCTTCAGTTGAAGATCTGGTGAGGAGAACTTCTCTAAACAAGACAAGTGTAGAAATGTTGAGAAAGTATGGTGCGTTGAAGGGGCTCGCCGAGAAAGAACAGATAAGGCTGTTCTGAGGATTGAGATGAATTTCAGGCTGGTTTCCTCGGATTATTCAAAGCTGATAGATCTGTTCGGAAGGGTGTCAGGCACAGTTGAGCCGTCCTATCGCTATTTTCAGATCTATTATAGAAGGGGTCTGAAGTTCTTTGCGACTGATGGGTGTCTGAAGCTTGAGTTCTCATCCAGCCTTCCTGTTGATCCTTTCACCGGTGTCTATTCTGTTCCAATAGATTACGCTCGGGCTTTGAAGAGCTCAGACGAAAAGTCGTTCGTTGCTTTCTCCTCTGAAGGAGAAACCATTGAAATCAAGACTGATTCAGAGACTCTTAGCCTTCAGAAAGCCCGAAGTGATGCGATTCCTGCCATGGAGAGAAAGTTTGAATTCTCTTCGCGTTTTCCTTTGAAAGAGTTCAACGAATCCCTGAATTTCGTTTCTGCGGCATCGATGGAAGGCGATACCGTTGAGATCTTTTCGAAGGGGAGCGAGACTATTCTTGCAGCGTCGGCCGGCAGATTGATCTTGCTGTCAATTCTCGGATATGAGCCAAGAACTGACTTTCACTTTTCTCTTCAGTACGTAACTGTCAGACATCTTGTGAAAACGTTGGAGTTGCTGAAAACAGGAGTGCTTGATGCCGGAAGCGGAATTTCGGAGTTTGGATTGAAGGCACGATCGTTGCTTTTTTCCATTTGTACTGATGAGACCGAGTTTCCCAAACCACCATCCTTTCTCTTCGGTGAGACTGGCTCGGGAGTCGGCGTGCAGAGAAAAGCCCTTCTTTCTGCTTTACGAAAGATCACAAGGCTATCCAGGCGTGGCTTTTCGGTTCTTATGATATCAGACGGAAAAAAGCTTAAGCTGTTTCTCAAGGCCGGCAGCCTCCGGTATGACTGTGAAATTGCTGCCTTCAGCGGAGATGAATTTGTGGTCCAGGTAGATCCAAGAAAGCTGCAGTCAGCACTTTCGAGGATCAACGATTCCTTGATTCTCCTATTGATAAGGAAGGGAAATCTTCTAATGGCGGGCAAGAAAAGCAAGATGTACTTACTGATTCCGCTCATCAATTAAGATGTGTGACTTGGATCTGATAGTATTGAACCGAGCGTGATCCTTCGTGGATTTCCCGGAAACGGGTTGCGAGGACTTTCTCAACTGGAGTTGAGGTCTGATGAGTATTCTTGAAGTTAGAGGAATTGAGAAGACATACGGTGGAAAGAGAATACTGAAAGCCGTTGATTTTGATCTGGAGAGTGGGAAACTGACTATTCTAGGAGGTTTGAACGGGATAGGAAAGTCGACGCTCATCAAGATAATGAGTGGAGACATCCGTCCGGACTCGGGCGAGATAGTCTTTGACGGCCACCGGGTCGAACTGCGATCAATCGTTGAGGCAAGACGGATCGGCCTAAGTGCCGTTTATCAAGAATATATGCTTGTTCCCGATCTTACGGTCTCTGAGAACATCTTCCTTGGGTCCGGCAAGTTTACTATCAGCAGAAAAAAGATGAACAGCGAGGCTACACGGCTGCTTTCCAAATTCGGCCTGAGCTTGGATCCTTCGTCGAAAGTCTCTTCACTTTCATCTGACGATCAAGCGCTGCTGGAGTTTGCAGCCGCTGTATTCTCGGAGCCCAGAGTTCTAATGATCGACGATCTGTTCTCAGTTTTGGGAACCGAATCCAGGAAGCGGCTTCTCCAAATGATGGAAGTGATCAAGAACAATGGAACCGCAGTTCTTGTTGCAACTGCCGATCCAGACTTGATGCTGCTGGCAGATCATCTGCTTTTTATGGACGAATCGGGTGTTGAGCACCTCCCCTGCCCGATCGAAAGGGGAGCTATACTTGAAAGAATGGGAGCCTCGAGTGATTTCTCCATACTTCCCGCAGAAGGAGAACTGCTGATTGAAATAAGTAACATTGCCGGTTCAGGGCAAGATCTTAGATTGAAAAGAGGAGAGGTTCTGAATATCTTCTGCGAGAGTGGAGAGCTGGTGAGAGCGTTTACACGAGCTATGACCAGACAGGATCCCTTTACAGACAACTCGGTCCCGTTATTTCGAGAGGCGAAGAGTTTCTTCGATAGGTTTTCCTCCAGAGCGTCTTCTACTGCAGCCGAAAAGTATTTCGGCTCAAACCTTAAGAATACAGGACTTGTTTCTCAGGTGATGCTGAAGAAATCGGGAAGTTTCAAATCATCCAAGTCACTCAAGAAAAGCTTCATTTTGAACAGGGAGAGCGTTGTTTCAGTCAAGAGTTTTCTTGCAGGCCTTGAAAGAATCCCGGGGTTCTCCGGCCTCGTATCTGAGGAAGACAAAAAGCTTTCACAGTTGAGATTCGATGCCTGTGATCTATATGTTTTCGTAAGACCCCTGCTAGGGCTGGATCCGGTTTCAATGAATGCTCTTTCAACTGTTCTTCAGGACATCGTAAATAGATCTAAGGCCGCAGTAATTATATCAGACGAGGCTGGGAGCAGTACTTTGAGCACGAGGAAAATGAGGAGCGCCGGATGAATCCCGATTTCTCTTACGAAAAGAAGAAGATAGAGTTTTCCAGTGGCTATATATTTAAAGGGAAACACTATCGTTGTTCTATCATAAAGTATGCTTCTCTGTACAAGAATTGTATGAATGGAACCGAAAATGTCGAGGTCTATAATTTTTCTCCAAGAGAACGTGCTGTCGGCTCGATATTAATACTTCACGGTTTGGGTACTGTCAACATTCCCTTCCTCTTCTGGATGGGAAGCCATTTGGCAAGTGCCGGTCTTCAAGCTTCTGTGATGATTCTTCCGGGAAACTATACGAGAACGGCAAGTGGTTCTACTAGCGGAAAGGACTTTTTCTCGCCGGATTTAGGAAGGCTGACCGTATTCTGGGAACAGGCCGTCGTAGATACAATGACGACCATAGATTTGCTCCAGCAAGAAAACATCTGGTGGGACAACAACTGCCTTTTTGGGTATTGCCTCGGAGGTATGGTCTCCACAATTGTAGGCGCAATTGACAAAAGAATAAACGACTTGATTCTGATGACCGTTGGTGGCAACATCGCCAAGATAATTTGGCAGTCCCCAGTGCTGAAATCCATTCGCCTTTCACTTCGAAGCGGTTCCGGTGAAGAAGGGTATCTAAATGATGAAAAGAGGCTGAACGCGAGGTTCAAAGAAGACTCTCTGGCAGTTAAGAAAATGAAGAGTGCTTCCGAGCTACTAGAATCCGATCTTCATCCCCTGTTCAAAATCGATCCTCTTGCTTATGCTCGGTTCAACGACAGCAAAAAGGTGACCATGATCGAGGCGCTTTTTGACAGGGCCCTTCCAGTACAGTCGAGAAAGCAGTTGTGGGAGGCTTTCGGCCGACCGAGAAGATACATAGTGCCGATCGGACATGTTTCCTGGTTCCCCTTTGAATATGCTCTTGGCAAGTACATTCTCAAGAAACTGGGGATCAAAGAGGCAAGAAGAAAGCTGCGCCTTCTGGAGAGCACTAAACCTAATGAATGATTGCGAGCCTCAGAAAGAGCTTTCAACTGCTTTTAGCCGATCACTACACACAGTGGATAGCCGACGTAGTGGTTAGGCCTTTCGAGTCAGTAAGAGCTGCTGAATCATGGCCCACTTCAGATGACAGCGTTTGATCGTTTTGAGGACTGAATGGTCTGTCTCACCTTGGTCAAGAACGAAGAACTTCTTTTTCTGCCTGCAATCTCGAGCCTACGTGGGCTTGTCAGAGAACAGAGTCCGCATAAATGAAAAATGCTATACGTTGAAGAAACTGACAAAGGAGTCAACCAGCCCGGGATCGAACTGCTTCCCAGAACATCTGCGCAGCTCTTCTATTGCCTCTTCGCAGGATACCGGGTGTTTGTACGGCCTTCCGCTTGTCATAACGTCGTAAGCGTCTATTATTGACATGATTCTTGCCAGGAGCGGAATTGATTCGCCAACCAGTCCTCTGGGATACCCTGAGCCGTCCCACCATTCATGATGACTTAAGATCTCATCCGCGATTCCCACCAGTTCGGGCGAAGAGAGGGCGATTCTAAATCCGGCTTCGGGATGGGACTTGATTTTCTTCCATTCTTCAGAGGTCAGACTGCCGGCCTTGGTTAGTATCTCCTCTGGGACTGCTATCTTTCCAATATCGTGCAGAGCGCCAAGGAGCAGAAGATTATCAAGTTCGGCTTCAGATAATCCGATGAACTTCCCGAAATCCCTGCTGAGAGTCTTGATCCTTTCCGTGTGTTCTTCCGTCTCATAACTCTTGTTAAGCAGGCTCTTCTCAAGCACCTCGACCGTTCTGCTTCTCATGGATATGTTGTTAAGAAGCTTATCTCTGTACATTTTCTCTTCGGCAGAAACAAGCGTCTCGCGAAAATCCTGATCGACGTCGGATTTTGTTCCAATCCCGAATGAAACGCTTATCGGCAGATCGAACCCCGTTATTTGTGTAAGGGCCTTCTTGATTCTGCTTACAAGAGATTCTGCCGACTGTGTGTTAGTTTGGGGAAGGAGCATTATGAACTCGTCGCCTCCCCACCGGGCAATTATATCGTCAGATCTCAGAGAGGACCTCAAGCATTCTGCAACGGCTTTCAACAGCCTGTCACCTTCCAGATGACCGAAAGCGTCATTAACAATCTTTAGTCCATTGACGTCTCCCATAACTATGCTCATTGGCATTTGGCGCCTCACGTTCAGTCTCTCCACTTCTTCTTCGAAGAAAGATCTGTTGTAGAGAGAAGTAAGGGGGTCATGGAAAGTTATATAGTGAATCTCTCTGTCTGACCTTATTCTGATAATCGCTTCGAATGCATGAGCCATTAGCGTTTCGACAAGTTTTACTTCTTCCTGTTTCATCGGCGACTCATGATACGACACGAAGGCGCCTATGCCCTTCATAGGAACTATGGAAATCGATTCGCTGCAATCGGGGACTACTTTGCGAAGTGATGCGGCATCTATGAACGTTGAGCTCCCGCTCTCTATCGAGTCTCTCAAAACTCCGCTCCTGAAAAGGTAGCCCTGGAGGGTTGAAACCTCTCCTTTGGTTTCGAGAGTGACCAGTTCCTGATTGTAATGTAGATACAGACCAAACTTATCCATGCCGAATATGTTGACTGAAGCGTCAATTATCGAATGGTATATCGTGTCCTCCTCGCTTGATTTCTCCATCTTCAGGGCAATATAGTGGAGTTTGGATACTTTTTCTTTTGTCTTTTCCAGTTCCTCTTTCGCGAGTTTTTCATCGGTTATGTCTCTGATCGCGCCGCAAATGCCTTTGATGCAGGAAGCTCCGTTTGAGTAACTTGGTCTTGAAAACTCGCTTACCCATCTCAAGGCGCCGTCTTTCCGGATGATTCGGTATTCCAGTTGATGCTGATTGCCGGACCTCACGCTTTGCAGATGTCTCCTGTAGGAATCGAGGTCGTCGGGATGGATTATCGACTCCCAGTCAAACTTCTGAAGTTCCGGTTCATCGATACTGTATCCGCTGATCCTTTCGTAGGAGTCGCTTCTCCAGACTTCTGGATCGTCCCCATTGTCTGAGTATTCAACCTCATAGTAGTAATCGGATATTGTTTCAGACATCGATTTATATCTCTTTATGGAAAGCAAGAGCTGAGCTTCAACCAATTTCTCTTCCTCAAGCCTTTCACTCAAGGAAGCAGTTTTCTCCCTGACCTTTCTTCTCAAAGCTCCGTTCCATAAATACACACCGCCAAGCACCAGAAGAGCAATTATTCCGCCCGCAAGAAAAAAGAGCAAAAAACTCGGCCAGTAACCGCTTGTGTCAGTACCGTCAATACCTCCAACCCACTTGTTGTAGATTCGTCTGTATTCCCCATTAGAAGAGATTATTGAGAGCCCTTCATTCAGTAAAGAGAGCAACTCTCGATCTCCTTCTCTCACAGCCAAACAGTATTCAAGCCGGATAAAGGGATTGTCGGACATCACAACATCCTCAAAAGAGAGTTCTTCAGGCAGGAAGAGTCCCTGCAAGGTACCGAGCAATACGGCATCAACCTGCTCTCCATTAAGCATCCTGAGAGCGATCTCCGGATACTCAACTCTCATGATTTCACTCCCGACGAGCTCGGTGGAAACAATCTCGTCCGTAAGATCGCCATTCTGTACGGCTATTCTCGACTCTCTCAAATCATTCAACGAAGAAAACTTGTCGGCAAGTTTGTTGGAGAAGATGGAACCATGAACGACTGTATGTGGATTGGAAAAGTCCACGAGCGAATCTCTTCCTTCTGAGTAGTAGATTCCGAGCAAACCGTCAATTTGACCGCTCTCAAGCGCGGTCCGAGCGTTCGTCCAGGTACGCGGTTCAATCTCTACTTCGTAATCGAGAGCTTTGGAAATCGCCCTGAGGATATCAACACTTAATCCTACTGGAATTCCTCGTTCATTCTCATATTCAAACGGCGGATAGTCAATGTCACCGCTAAATCTGTACTCTGCTTCAGCAAAAACGACCAGAAAAACTGAGACGAAGAAAGCAGTTGATAATGCTTTTCTCATAACACTCTCCCAGAAGAAGATAGTCTTCCTCAGAACCAACTATAACATTAGTGATAAGAATAATTGAATATCTTCGGGAGAGGTGTCGGCAAACAGTCGATCGGTGACCACCTTTTATTGCTCAAAGCTATTCTGTGTAATAATGGAGAGAGGTGATTGTTTTGAGTAGAACTCGTGGAACCGTCGATATCGGTTTAGTCACAGGAGTACTTGCGATAGCGGCACTGGGAATTCTTGCCTACCTCTTTCCTACGACGAAAATTCCCGACCCTGGAGGAGAGTACGAAGTGGGACTTCAGGTCATCGAACTAAATGATGAGACGAGGTTTGACCCCTTTTCCGATACCGAGATGACCAGACAGCTGGTGATAGACATTTGGTATCCGGCAGATGAGACTGCTGGAAGGAGAAGAAGTCCGTGGTTCAGGAGTCACAGGCTCTTCGTAAATAGCCTGGCTGACAACTACGATCTTCCTCCCATATTATTTCAGTTCCTGAGAGCCGTCAAGACGAACTCATTCATAAATGCAGTGCCTTCGGAAGATGCGAAAAACCTGCCCGTAGTCATTCTTTCCCCGGGAACTCCGGCCATTGTTCC
>WOZY01000116.1 GCA_011620045.1 Mesotoga sp. | reverse complement strand
ATGTGATGATCTCGAGTCTCTTCCGATTCCATTTGGCTTGAAGGTCGCCTATGGCTTCATCTACAAGTTCTTTTAGATTCACTGTTTCGACTTTTACTCTGTAGTTCTGCAGTTCGAGGTTAGATAGTATACCAAGCTCTTCTACGAGTCTTGAAAGTCTTCCTGTTGATCTGGATATTCTATCGATTGTCTCAGAGACATCGGAGGGCAGTTCCCTGTTCTTGTCCATAAGTAGCTGCACATAGCCGTTTATGACTGCTAGCGGTGTTGAGAATTCATGAACGATTGAATTGACGAAATCCATCTTGGCACTCTCGAACAGCTTCTCGCTTGTGATGTTTCTGGCAATAATGTATGGTGGAGAGACCTTTATTCTTAAGTAATGAGTGATCTCATCTCTTACGAAAACAGTATCGGTAGTATGATGAAGTCCTGAGATCAGACTGTCGACGATCTTCGAAATACCTTGAACATGAAGAGCGTCTGGGAGAGCCAGTCCTTCAATTTCGCCCAGCATCTTTTTTGCAGATGAATTCGCATATGATACCACAAGGCCCTCATCGACTATCATAATCCCCTCGCTGAGCTCATCGAGCAACAATTTGTTCACTTCTGTTCTCCAAGAACAAACTTATAGCCAACGCCTCTCACTGTTTTAATAAAACCTTCTCCAACCTTTTCCCTCAATTTGCTTATATGAACATCCACCGTTCTGAAGTCTCCAAAGAAATCAATTCCCCATACTTTGTCAAGCAACTCTTCTCTAGTGAAGACTCTCCCGGGGTTTTCTGCAAGTAACTTCAGCAATTCAAATTCTCGCCTCGTTAGCTCTTCTGACTTTCCATTTCTGGTTACTGTATATGATTTTAGATTCACTATCGCATCGCCTATTGTCAACATTTCTTCAAGAGTGCCAGATATCTCGCTTCTCCTCATTACGGCTTTAATTCTTGCTACCAAAGCTCTTGGGTTAAAAGGTTTGGTGACATAATCATCTGCGCCAAGCTCAAGTCCGAGAATCATGTCGAGGTCGGATTTTCTTGCGGTCAAGAATATTATAGGAATTCGGGAATACTTCATCCGGATTTTTTTGACCAGGTCAAGACCATTTGCGTCTGGCAGCATAATGTCGAGAAGTATGACGTCTGGTTTTCCCGCGCGAAGGGCTGTCCAAAGCTCTTCTGCACTTGCAGCGACTGAAGTCTCCATGCTTTCGCTCTCGCAAGCCGTCCTGACAATATTCAGAATATCGAGATCGTCATCAACAATCAATACCTTCAACGTCGCATTTCCTCCTTAAGACTCTCACCCTTTTCTATGTAGTAGATCTCTTCAGCAATATTCGTTGCATGGTCGCCGGCTCTTTCCAGAAACCTTGATACTAGCAGCAGGTCAAGAAGCTGACTAATTGCGCCGGAGTCAGACATGCTTATCAACTTGTCTCTCACTTCCCTCTTGATGTACAGATAATATTCGTCAACCTTACTGTCTTCATTCCACACTCTCTTGGCGGCTTCCGTATCCTTGTTGTAATAAGCTTCAATTACCTCTTCCAACATCTTTTCTACCACGGCAGTCATCTTCTTTATGTGTATGAGGGGCTTGACCAGAGTCTGGTTCTCGTATCTAACTGCGACTTCAGCGATGTTTACAGCAAGATCGCCGATTCTTTCGAGATCAGTAGCCAACTTCATCATTGTCAGAACATACCTGAGGTCTTCTGCCAGAGGCTGAAATCGGCCAATATAATTGCAGATTTCCGTATCCATTTTTCTCTGCAAGTCGTCAATAACTTCATCGTTTTCGATGACAGTTCTTGCAAGGTCGCCATCAAGTCTATCCAGCGCATCGATGGCTCTCTGAATACTAGATCTTACGTTCTCCATCATGTCTGAAAGCATTGATTTGAGCCTGTTGAATCCCGCTTCAAGATGTCTTTGTCTCTCTGGTGTCATCAGAACCAACTCCCGTCAACTAAAGATTCCTCTCAGATAGTCGCTTGTCCTTTGATCCTTGGGATTTGAGGTAATCTTTTCCGTCGTATCAAACTCTACTAACTCTCCAACATAAAAGAACATAACATAATCCGAGATCCTCAGCGCCTGCTGCAAATTGTGGGTTACTATAACAATAGTATACTTCTCAGAGAGTTCTTCTATTAACGTTTCTATTTTCTGAGTAGCAATAGGGTCAAGAGCACTCGTCGGCTCGTCCAACAAGAGGACGTCGGGTTCTACAGAAAGAGCCCTTGCTATGCAAAGTCTTTGCTGCTGACCTCCCGACAGATTTGTTGCATTCTTCTTCAGTTCATCTTTAACTTCGTCCCATAGAGCAGCTTGTCTTAGTGATTTCTCGGTTATTTCACGCAGAGCTTGGCGGTTCTTTATACCATGAATTTTCGGCCCGTAAGTGACATTTTCCTGTATTGTCTTTGGAAAAGGGTTTGGCTTCTGAAATACCATCCCGATATGCTTCCTGAGCAATACAGGATCCATATCGAGAATCTCATCGCCTAAGAGCTTGACAGAACCGGTATGCCTGTATGAAGGAATTAAGTCATTCATTCGGTTTAGAACTCGCAGAAAGGTCGATTTTCCACAGCCTGATGGACCTACCACTGCAGTTACCTTTCTTTGAGGTATATCACAGGTAACTTCTTTAAGAGCATGCTTCTCGCCATAGAAGACATTTAGCTTTTCTATCTTGAATATTGGTTCAATCATCTCATCCCTCCATCTTCCTGGATTCCCTTCTTCTTCTGATTGCAACCGACATGAACAGTGCCACCACGATGATCAAGAGAACTGAAATGCTTCCCTCCAACTGTGGAGTTACGTTGTCAGGATATATCGCGGATAGCACGAAAATATGTGTGGGAAGAGCCATTGCCGGTTCAAAAGGGCCAGAAGGATTTCTGGTTATATAGAATGCAGCTCCTGTGAAAAGCAACGGTGCGGTCTCACCAATTATTCTTCCAATTGCTATGATTACTCCAGTAAGTATTCTAGAAGAGGATGCCGGGATAACAATCATGAAGGTTGTTTCAGCTTTGTTGGCACCCAAGGCCATCGATGCTTCTCTATATGATTTCGGAACTGCTACAAGACTCTCATGAGTATTGGAGATTACATACGGAAGGGACATAATTCCGAGTGTCAGGCCTCCTGCAATGATTGAAGTTCCGAATCCAAATGTGATTGAGAAAAGTGATAAACCGAACATACCAAAGACGACTGAAGGTATTCCCGCAAGAATATTGTTTGCTGTAAGCACGAGACGCTGCAGACGATTCTCTTTACTATATTCACTAAGGTATACTGCTGCGAGAATCCCAACGGGTACGGAGAAAAGAAGAGCTATCGACAGGAAATAGGCAGTCCCCAATATTGCAGGCCATATTCCACCCTCAGTCATTGAGTTTCTTGGAAATGAAGTCAGAAACTCCAGGTTTATATCATCTAGACCCGACAGTATCAGGAACCCTACGATTAAGAGAATTATGGTCACCAAAAGATAAGATATGATTCCGAAAACTATCTTCACAATTCTATCTGTTATCATCTTCTCATTCCTCTCTTTAAGCGCATTGCCGTAACTGTGAAGATAAGAGATATCATCAGAAGGACTACTCCTATCATGAAGAGAGCAAAGTAATGAGTACTTGCCAGCTCCACTTCTCCCATTTCACCTGCTATTGCAGCTGTTAGTGGTCTTACCGGATCGAAGATTGATTGTGGAATCATAGTTGCGCCCCCTGCAATCATCAAAACCACCATGGTCTCTCCAACTATTCTATTCGTTCCAAGAATGATTGCGTTGAGAATTCCACTTCTGGCCTGGGGAATGAGCACCCTGAAAAGAGTTGAGGTCATATTGGCGCCGAGTGCAAGTGAGGCTTCTTTCTGATCTACCGGGACGGCTTTCAACGCATCTTCTATCAGAGTGACAAAATAAGGCATTGCAAGCACAGAAAGCATCAAAGAGGCATTCAGAATATTCAGTCCGGTCCACACTTTCATCGGGAATAGTTCCATCAACCATCTGGATATATACTTCAGACCGAAACTTCCCAGTACTACCGAAGGTATTCCTGCCGTAAGTTCAAAAACGTACTTCAGGAAATCGTGAGTCTTCCTGCTACTGAACTCTGCAAGGAAAATTGCAGATATGAACCCCAACGGAATAGAGATAAGCAAGGTAAGCCCTGTGACTGCAAGTGTCCCTGATAGGAGAGCGAGGATGCCAAACTCGGCATCCTCATATGTTGGGTACCAGCGAGTACTGAGGAAGAAATCTTTCAATGATATCTTTCCAAAGACTTTGACTCCGTCGGATATTAGAAAGAAGAATATTCCGAACAGAATAACCATTGTTAGTAGGGCAGCAACCGTTACTAGCACTCTTGAGAAAAGGTCAATTCTCTTCCTACTCAACTCGCTTCGTCCGTTCCTACTTCAAACCGTAAGCGTTTACATAACCCACACTGAGAACCGCTGACTGTCCTTCCGGCGAGAGGACAAATCTCAGAAAGTCACCTATGATACCTGTAGGAAACCCATCGGTTGCGTCGACAAACATGAATAGAGGCCTTGATATTGGGTATGCGCCGGCGTTTACGTTAGCCACGGTTGGTTCAATATTCTCTACTGTAAGAGCTTTCACGTCTTCGGTAATGTATCCCATTCCGATATAACCAATGGCGTAACGATTTTGCATGACCTGTTCAACTTCGGCCCTCGTCGATGCAAGCTGCTGAACCTGCGGCGCTAACTTTTCGCCCTTCATTACGTGCTCAACGAAGTACTCGAATGTTCCCGATGCATTGTCCCTGGACAGGGGTACTATTCGCACTTTCGGCAGCGAAGAATCGATTTGATTCCATGTGGTCGCCTTTCCCGAGTAAATATCGTAAAGCTGTTGAACAGTTATGTTTTCAATCTCAAGAGACTTGTTGACAACAATTGCGATCCCATCGTAAGCAACAATGAAGGGGATGAAGTACTTACCATCTTGATTCATCTGCTCGATCTCCGAACTCTTGATCCATCTACTAGAATTTGCGATGTCCGTCTGTCCGTTGAACAGGGCTTTGATACCGGTTGAAGACCCCGCACCCTCAATCGATATTTCCACATCTGGATTGATTTCTTTGTAAGCTTCGGCCCATAATTGGGCGATAGGATACACAGTGTTGGAGCCCTTAATAACTAGTGTAGAACCGAGTGTCGTTCCAACTAACATGATTAAGATAACCACAATGCCAAAACTCTTCACAGTTACACCTCCTAAAGTTTTTTCCACATCTCGTTTATACACGGAAGGTGTTATTGGAGTTTTATTCTATTATTAGGAGTTTCGCTGATTGTTGAAGAGCAAGACGAGAGGCAATTACAGAGATATCGATCTAATACTTTGAAATCAACTCTTGTGGATCAATCATCTTTAGGCCTCATCAAAAGACAGTTAAAGATGATTGATAAGTGATATTATCTGAAACTGAAGAATATTAAATTCGGTGAATTCCCTTAAAGGAGACTTAATCACGTCTTGAAATATAGAAGCTGTCCAGTATCAAACCAGTTGCTGTCTTTGCGTATACAAATAATCCATCTAGAGTGTAGTTGAACAGCATGTAGTGGTGTGCTTCGGCCGAAGCAATTAGATCATCTCCTGAGCCGATGTCATAGAGCGGAGCTCCGCCTCCGGCAGTAACGATGTAGGTGACGCCGTTTCTCTCGATTCTCTGGTATCCATGATCATGGCCATTAAGAACCAGGTCCACTTTGTAGCTTTCGAACACAGGCACTAGATATTGCTTCAAATAAGCATGATCTCCATGCGTTCCGTAACTGTAGGGGGGATGATGGAAGTAAACAATCACGAATGCGGGGTTCTTTTCTTTAGCTTCCTCGAGTTGTGTTAGAAGCCATGCATGTTGCTGAGAGTATTTGTCGAAAGCTTCGTTTGTGTTTAGGCATACAAAGAAAACATCACCATACCAGAAGCTGTAATACCTCTTATTTCCGGGGAAAGCAAAGAATCTCGTGTAGTTGGAGGCTTCTGATTCATGATTTCCAATTGCACTGTAGAAAACACAATCTGACAGAACTTCGGCAACTTCAAAGAAACTAATCCACTCTTCAATAAGATCGTCTCCATAGACGATATCTCCCGTATGAATAACGAGTGGAACGTTTTCGTCTGCGATAGCTTGAGCAACTTCGAGATGAACGCTCTTATTGCTCCTGCTGTCTCCGTAGGCAGCGAAGCTAAAGGGTGTCTCATTGAGAGGAGCTGTTGTAAGGATCCCGCCTTTCCTGTAGACCACGCTGCCTTCTTTCTCACTTTTCACGGTATATGCGTAACTCATTCCAGGTTGTAGACCGGATACCCTGAATCTGTGAAGGGTTACCTCCTGTTCTGAGAAAATCGACTCATTGGAACCATCGTAGACAATTAGATAAGAGTTAGAAGGCTCTTCGGTGAACCAGATAACTGTTACTCCGTCTTGAGAGACATCGTTCAAGTATACCGAAAATGTCTGAGCGAAGATCAGTAAGAACAAGGAAAAGGTAACAATGTATTTTTTCAATGCAATCATCTCCTTTGATCAATTGTAGTCTGCAAGTTTGAATCGATTCATTATTGATTATATAGGAAAAATCACGTGGCATCTAATCACTAATTTTTCTGTGAGCCCCTTTCAATAATAGATTACAGTTGGCAACTAGACTGTCCAAAGAGCAATGGGGCATCGATGAGAACTGTGATTAGCTACGTCGTGATATAATCTCAGAGCGGAGGTGAGGAATATGGAATTATACAGTAGTGAGAGTGAACCGCCACTTTGACCTGTCTCGCCCATTGGAACCTCCTTCTATTTGACGGGAGTCGACGGTATTACTTGAAGAGGAGGGATTGATGTGCGGGAGATTTTGATTTCTGAAAACGGGAAAATGAATGTCATAGGAACACCTGTGGAAGGCTGCTGGATAAATGTGGTTGCTCCTGATAGTGATGATATCGCTTTTCTGAAGAGCCTTGAAATCGATGAAGATTTTGTTTTCGATGCTCTAGACCAGGAAGAGAGAGCAAGATTTGAGCAAGATGAAGAGCTGATCTACGTAATCACCAAACTGCCATATCTTGACACAGGCGATGAGACAGTTCCATATAAGACAATGACTCTTGGAATAGCCATGAAATCAGGCTATTTCGTCACCATAAGCGATTTTGAAAGCGCAATTATTTCTGATGTAATTGAAGGTCGTGTAAGAGACATATCGACTAAGAAGCGAAATCGTTTTCTTCTAAGAATCTTCGACAGGGCAACAGTTTATTACCTTAGGTATCTAAAGGAAATCCGAAGACTATCAAATGAAATCGAATCAGAGTTGCACAGATCCACAAGGAATCAGGAACTGGTGGCAATGTTGAATCTTGAAAAGTCTTTAGTCTTCTTTACTACATCTCTAAGGTCTAACGAGTTGATGTTTGAAAAGCTGAAGAGAGCCAACATTCTAACTTTGTACGAGGAGGACGAAGAGCTGTTTGAAGATATTTCCATTGAGAATAGACAGGCTATAGAGATGGCGAATATTTACAGCGACATTTTGACAGGAATGATGGATGCCTTTGCGTCTGTTATTTCTAACAACCTCAACGTTGTGATGAAGATACTGACAATAGTGACTTTATCTCTTCAGATTCCGACAATGGTTGCATCGATATATGGAATGAATGTCGAGCTTCCTTTCATGAACGACAGTTCTATCTTCTATTGGGCAATAGGTCTTTCAGGAGTTGCGGCATTTCTTGTCGCCATAATACTCTTCAAAATTAGATGGTTCAAGTAGTGCGGAGAGACTTGAGGAGGAAGATCTGAGTCAGCGAAGTCAACAGTAGTACGGGGGGAATTAGAGCGACTGGAAGGAAGAGCCCTAAGACAGCATAGAAGAGAGCCATGCTGGTAGAAATGAATAGCGTGACTCTCTTTTTCTGTCCAAAGAGCCTGAATATTTTGTCATAATAGTGATCTCTATCGCCTGCGAAAGGTGATTTCTTTGCAATAGATCTTCTCAAGAAGCCCACAAATAGGTCAAGAACTACGGGCCAGCAAATAGCGACAATTCGAATGAAGTTCTGACTTCCCCAAGACTGTATCAGTAACGTTCCCACAAATGTTCCAGCGATGTATGATCCCTGGTCCCCCATAAAAAGCCTTGCGGGAGGAAAATTAAAGATCAAGTATCCGGCATAAACGCCAGCAACTGCAAGAGACATAAGAGGTACAAACCCCGTGAAGAAAGCGAAGACTCCAAAAACAACCATATTAGTTGAGCATATGCCGTCAAGTCCATCCACCATATTATAGGCGTTAACCGTTCCTGCAAAGATGATGGCGAGTATTATCGAATCGACTGTCGAAAAGCCGTAGATTACGAATGCCACGGCGAATCCGACTAGAACTTCCACTGCCAGTCTGATCTTTGGTGATATGCTTCTTATGTCATCCGTAAAGCCTAGAGCCCACATGATGATTATTGCGGGGAAGAATTCAGGACTCTGAATTAGCCAAGGAACAAGCGCAAGGAGAATCGCAGTTCCACCCATATAGCTAATCGGTTTTTCGTGGGGCTTTAGAGTACCCGAAGGCCTGTCTACTAGATCTAGTTTAATGCCAACTCTCCGAAAAAGGAAACATAGTACGGCTGAAAGAACCAGAGCGTAGATAAAAGCCATCATCAGTTGTACTCCAAAGCCTTTTCAATAGTGTGAGCAACGAACTGCTGTTCTTCTTCAGACAAATTATTGAAGAAAGGAATAGCAACCGTTCTCCTTGCAAGCTCTTCAGTTACAGGAAACATGCCGTTCTTGAATCCGAACTTTGTCATATAAAATGGTTGAAGATGGATAGGTCTGAAGTAGTCTCTGCACTGAACGCCATTGTCAATAAGGTGTCTCATGAAGTTGTCTCTCTCTATCTTTTCATCAAGCCTTATAACATACACGAACCAGCCGATATTTGTAGCATAGTCAGCCACAAAGGGAGTCTGAACTCCATCAATCTTTGAAAGCAATTTCTCATATCTGTCGGCTACTCTCTGCCGCTTTGCAAGAATTTCATCAATCCTTTTCAGCTGCTCTATACCCAGTGCTGCCGACATCTCGTCCATCCGATAATTGTAGCCCAACCTCACATGTTCAAGCCATTTCTCTGATGTGCCTCTTCCCTGATTTCTCATGCTTTTCGATAATTCGGCAATTTTGCTGTCGTCAGTAACAATTATTCCGCCTTCTCCAGTTGTGATTTGCTTGTTTGGATAGAATGCAAATGCACCTGCGAGACCGAAAGTACCGGTTCTCCGCCCCATAAAGGAGCTTCCCAGCGCCTCACAAGAATCCTCTATGATTTTTACGCCATGTCTATTACAGACACCTTCTATCCCGTCCCATTCAAGCGGATGACCAAAAATATCGACAGCCATGAAAACATCAGGAATGAAGGGTCTTAACTTGATTTGACCTGTATTCAGACCGTTTTTCGAGTAAAAACCTAGAGCGTCTTCCAACGTCTCTGGAGAGATGTTGTATGTTGCCTCGTCAATATCTGCGAAAACAGGAACGGCACCTTCGTATATTGCAACATTGGCTGAAGACACAAAAGTGAATGAACTTGTGATTACCGTCTGGCCCTGTTTCAAGTCGAGAGATCGAACTATAAGATGAAGGGCACTGGTACCGCTGTTAACTGCAACTGCATGTTCGACCCCGATATATTCCGCAAATCTTTCTTCGAACTCTGCGACTTTAGGGCCGATAGATAAGATTCCACTACTCATTAGATCGGTAACAGCGGTGATTTCCTTTTCAGTCACGTCGGGTTTGGAAAGGGGAATGAACATCATTTCACCTCCTGGGGAGATTTAGAAAAGAGAGAAAGTAGAAGACCTAGCATAAATGACCACAGCGCAGCCAGACCAACCTGAAAGTCCTTCGGCAATACGAATGTAAGTGTGTGGGCCGGTATCCAGAACCACACCAAAGACAGCAGAGCCTTGTCAAGGTTCTTCCAATTCCTGATCTGAAGAACAAGATTATCAAGCAACCTATGAAAAATGACTAAGAAAACTCCAAATTGAAGATTCATTGATAGAGAACGGGTGATTGCATTCAGGAGTACGCTTTGGACAAAGACTTGTGGCAGGATTCTGTTTATCACTAGAGAAGATACGAATCCTTCGTAACCGATGAATGCAATCTTTATGAAGATCGCCAGAAAAGCCCATTGTAGTGCCTTCAAAACCATTAGGGAAAAAGAGAAGTTTGCCTTAGAACCTGCAATCTTTATACTGACATAATCGCCTAGAGTGCCGAGAATCGAGAACTGAATCATTGCAGAAATAAAGGGCAAGTCTCTGACGAATTCTACATACCATCTCATCGAAAATCACACCCGGCACTTATTTTAACAGTGGCATCGTCAACTATTTCGGCCGTTATTTTGTTCAGCTCTTCAAAATCGTTGTTATCAACGGCTGATCTTAGGCGACTGGCTATCGAAATTAAGGTCTTTTCATCCATTGCTTCCTTCGTCTTGAGGCGAAAAATCTTTGGATGCTTCGTCTGAATAAATTCTTCGTTTGAAAGGACAAGTTCCTCGAATAACTTCTCGCCTGGCCGAACTCCAGTGTACTTTATTTCTATTTCTTGCTGAGGCACGTATCCTGCCAGTGTGATCATCTCGTTTGCAAGAGAAGAGATCTTGACGGGTTCTCCCATATCTAGTACGAAAACATCTCCACCTCCGGAGTAAGCTCCTGCCTGAAGCACAAGCGATACAGCTTCTGGGATAGTCATAAAATATCTAGTCATTCTGGGATCAGTCACTGTAACAGGACCGCCCGACTGAATTTGTTTCTTGAAAAGAGGAATCACGCTCCCACGGCTCCCCAAAACATTTCCGAATCTCACTATACCGAATTTTGTTTTACTCCTTGATGAAATCGACCTAACGAACTCTTCGGCGATTCTTTTCGAAACTCCCATAACCGAACTTGGCTTCACTGCCTTATCCGTTGAGATAATGACCATAGTTTCAACGCCGAACTCGCTCGCCAAACCTGCAATGTTGTAAGTGCCAAGTGAATTCACCCGGAATGCCTCGGTCGGATTTTCCTCCATGAGAGGTACATGTTTGTGAGCGGCGGCGTGGAAGACAACTTCGGGTTTCATCGTCTCAAAGATATACCTCATTCTTGATGAATCGGCGACATCGCAGATCAGTTGACATAGGTCGAGATCAGGGAACATTGAGCCTATCTCTTGACTTATCTCATAGATGCTGTTCTCTCCCTTTCCAGCTAGCAGGAGTCTCCTTGGTTCGAGAGGAGCTATCTGACGACACAGTTCGCTCCCAATGCTTCCTCCGGCGCCGGTTATTAGCACTGTTCTTCCAACTATATAGTCCCTGAGTGAACCC
>WOZY01000285.1 GCA_011620045.1 Mesotoga sp. | reverse complement strand
GAGAGACATTTCTTTGCGGTACTGCTCAGTGGTCTTCACGCTCACTACAATAGATGACGTGTTGGCAAACAAGGTTGAACCAGCGGCACCTTCACCTTACAGAGGATTGCAGCTATCCGAGCTCTTGTGGATGAGGGTACCTATGTGGGAATTGCCGTGACACCAATCCTACCGTTCACTGAAGATGGCATGGACATTCTTTAGCAATACTTACAACTCAAAAGATGTAGGTGCAAGCTTCGTGTATGCTTCAAATGGAATGACTTTGAGAGATAGACAGAGAGAGTATTACTACAAGAGACTCGATCAGTATTTTCCCGACCTGACCGAAATGTATAGAAGAACTTACGGAGAGCTGTATTCCTGTAGCTCCCAAAAACCCGTGAGTTAAAGAACTTTATCAAGGCTAAAGCTTACTTGCTTGGCATCAAACTTCTTGCATTTGGCGAACCGACTGTTTACCCTGATTTTGATTCACAGAGTACCTGTTTTAGCATACGATCGCTTGTCACTAAGCCCATCAGTCGCTCCAAACTCTATACGGTGAGACTACTGTCTTCTTCAACCTGAAAAAGGACTTCAGTTTAGAAAAGCCTTCTCACAATGGCTGAAGAAGTGTATTATGTGGTAGAATATCCTCGAGTTAACCCTCAGACCGCTTTGCTGTCCTTACAAGGACAGCGTTTTTTATTCCATCGATTGCTGATCAAACTACTTGCCTTTTCTCATTGAAATTCTCTTCTTCATCCAGATTATCGATATCATAGGTTGCTCCCAGAGAAAAACTCTTCGTCTGTCCTCCCTTGAGTGGCCCGAAGATTGCCGTATATAACATTGACACGAGCATGACGAAAAAAGGTGCCGGATCTCGCACATCCCAGGAATCATCCTTAAGTTTCTTTCTGCTTCTGAAGAAACCTTTCAGATTACCGAACTTACCTTTGAATAGCGTGCTGAAAAACCAACCAATCTCCATGGCGGTCGTGTATGTTCCGTTTCCGGTTTCCAAAGGAGAGAGTCGGGCCACCTCATTTTTGATCACCAAATCGATGTAGGCACTCACCATATCTACTCCTGAAGTGTACGCTACCAGTAAACCGGGACTCATTCTGGGATTAACGTCTACAAGATAATATCTGTTGCTATTTCTGTCATGTAGAAAATCCATTGATATGAACCCTGAATAGTTAAGATCACTGACTATCTTCCTTACGTTGCTAAGCACTTCTTCGCACTCAACAGAAATTCTGCAAGTGCCTATTCCACCTGACTCCGGATACTCTCTAAGATTGTGATAGATGACATTCCCTACAAGTTGGCCATCATAAGCTAAACCCGTTGTACATATTTGGTAGGGATGCTTCCACTCCTGGACAAGATACTTGTCACCATCAAGGCCCTTCGAATACCTCTCGAATTCATCCTGGGAGTTGACTCTTGAAACGCCTTCAGCAGAACGAAGATTTCTAGGTTTGATTACTACCGGGAAGCTACTACTGGTAGGTTCGAAATTCTCCAGAAGCGTCGTCCTTGGAACGCTTATCCCGAGAGACCTGGCGTAATTGGTCATGAGGAATTTGTCGTGTAGGAGCATAATATGCTCATAAGAAGGAACAATCATCTTAACTCGCCCCTCCAGCATATCTAAATGCTTGCTCAATACAAAGCCCTCTTCAAACGTTGGACATAACACGTCAATTTCCATTTCCTCTATCTTTTCCATTACGCTACGGACAAAAGCTTTACCATTCTCACTTACCGAAGGATAGATGAACTTACCTTTGAGGCACCTTGAATAAAGCCCACCACTTAACTTGCTGCTGTCGGCGGCGAATACTTCATGGCCTCCTTCAGCCAGAAGCCTTATGGTATTAATTGCGTACCACATTCTTGCACCAGTTACTAGAACCCTCAAACTTCATACCTCCCGCCAAGTGAATTGAACACAGGATTTTCTCAAAACCATATTAAGCTAAAAACGTAACAGCTATAATTGTCTATCTAATTTCACTGATTCTGCTTCTAACAGACCTTGTGCCTTCTAACATAACGTTTCGGAATACGAATATAGATCAATGCCGTGCAAGTGTGACTCAATTTGCACATCCATTTACATAACAAATACGGTTTGGTTTCTTTGAGAATAAATTGTATAATATCTCTGAAAGGTTGACGGTTAACTTCAGTCACAATGTATTCTTAATGCACTCGATGACATAGTACAGTTAGCCGCAATCCGGACAACTCCTCGTTTCGTAGCAATTCCCCCTTCGATTCCTGACGCCAGTCAGGAATCCTTTTTTCTAAGACAATCTTTTCATCTTCTTAGATAATGAAAAGGCCGCCCAAGGGCGACCTCGCTACCTACTATGACTACCTAAGCCTGTCTATTAATGATGAAATTGACTCCGCTGCTTCTTGAGGTACTCTGTCGAAACCCCCTCTCTCCACTTCTCTAGAGCGAAGGAAGTTCAATCTGTCAACCAGTCTGTCCCTAACGAGCTTTCTGTAATCTTCGTCAGACAGATCAGGCTGAAAACCATCGATGTCCATTACTTCAAGCTCCTGGAAGGGTTCCCAGGAAGCGAATTCAGCGCGATTCTCGACAATTGACTCCAGAATTTGGAGAGTAAGTTCTTTTGGAACCTTAGTTTGACCGAAGTGTCCCGTATTGAATATGTAACATTCAATATTTCTTCTGGCGAATAATTCAAGATAACGGTTAAAATCGTCAGATAGTGGATATGTTCTGAAGGGATTGGCATAAGGCTCAATAACAAGTGCATCGGGATCAACTCCCGGTGCCAACCGCTCGGCAGAGGTTCTCTTTGTTGCTAGAGTAGCACCCATGGCTGATGCTAGAACAGGATCTTTAACCTTGATTACTGGAGGAATTGATGGATCCTTCATCAACCAGATAATAGCGTCCACAGGCTCAGCAAACTTGTCTACTCTATTTGGAGACCAAAGCTTTGATTTGATTGCCCGTCCATTACCATTGCGAATATCTTCAGTCACAATAACAACTCTTCCCTCATCGTCCTGGGTAGCTCCAACATTCTGAACAGACAGAAGGAATTTGTTGTCTTCGCTCCTCAAAGGATAATCCGAAGTCTTGTCAAAGTAGGAAGGTTCGAGCGCCACGGAGGACCCATCGGAAGAAGATATCACGAACGCATCGTCATGTAATACCGTTACGTCATACTTTTCACCATGTTTGGCATGCGTCAATGTGGATTTTCCAGACCCGGAGAGGCCAAAGAATCCCACAACGAATTTTCTATCCTTCAGATTGTACCTCTTCTGCCCACCGTGACAAGCAGCAAAACCTTGTCTGTTGGCGCATCCCCACGCTAAGGTGAGGGTTCCTTTCTTGAATTCACCAAAGTACCTCATCCCAAGAATAGCCGCACAGTTGTGCTCCGGATCGAAGAATGAAAGACCCAGTGGATGGTCGGGATGTTGCCAATCTGGATTGGAAAAAACAAAGATGTCTCCTTCATTTTCGCATCTTTGCGAAGACTCATACATTTCACTGTAGAACTCGTTGATAGGCTGAAAGTTCAACAACCAGTTGTAGATTAAGTTCTCATGAGTTTCGGGAACAAGTAGATGGGCTTTGACCATGAAATCTCTGTCGAGCCCTATATAAGCCTGCGCATGATACATCTTCTGTCTTCTGGTATTGTAGATCGCTTCTCTAATCTTAGCTCCATATTCTGCTTCGTTTACTCCGGGCTCTCCAATGATTCTTCTCGCGGATGCACATCTTCCAGTCACAGCACCATCGTTGAAGAGAAGCACTTTTGAATTGGATTCAAGTCCAATTTTCTCAGGTCTGTAAACTGGAAGATCTGTAACTATAGTGCCCGGAGAGCTTTTAGCCAGCTTGTATGCTTCACTTGGTGAAAATACCGGCACAACATTATTCCCGTAGAAGGCAGTTTCTATTGTTACCCTAGTCATTGAGAAGAGGGGATTGTCTCTTCCAATCTTACCCCTCATGAATCTGGACCCTGTTGACATTCTTCACCTCCAAAGGCCAAGAAGATTAGCAGATTCTTGGGTAGAAGATCTCTCTACCATAAGAATTAGAAAAGCTCGCATAATCCACATAAACTGTGCGAATCACGATTAATCTAGCACCTTCGGCCAAGAACCGGGAAATCGGGATAAGACTCTTTATGAAAAATACTGTAGAGTTATTATGGGTTAAGGTAACCAATCAGTGAGCCACCATTTTTGAACTCATAATCACTATTCTTCACAAAGCTGATTTTCGGCTTTTCCAGTTTTCCTCTCTTGAGAAAAGCTCAGCGATCTTAACAATTACCGTAACTGCCTTGTCCATTGAACTAATAGGAATGTATTCATATCTTCCATGAAAATTATGGCCCCCAGTGAAGATATTAGGTGTCGGAAGTCCCATAAAAGAAAGGTGAGCTCCGTCTGTCCCTCCTCTTACAGGCTCTATTCTTGGCTCTATTGAGAGACTCTCCATGGCTTTTTTGGCAATCTCTACAACGATCATCTCTTCTTCTATCTTCTCTTTCATATTGTAATAGGAGTCTTTCATATTGAAAGCTACCGTGTCTTCTCCGTACTTTGAGTTCAGGAAAGCTGATATCTCCACAATCAATCTCTTCTTTTTTTCGAACTTCTTTTTCGAATGATCCCGGATTATGTACTTGAGGACTGTTTCCTCCACAGATCCCTTTATGCTTCCCAAATGAAAGAACCCTTCCCGATCTTCGGTTACAGCCGGTACTTCGTTTGAAGGCAGCATGCCGTTGAACTCGCATGCAATCAGGAGGGAATTCTTCATCCTACCTTTGGCGCTTCCTGGATGAATGTTTAATCCTTTGACAACAACTTCGGCACTGGCTGCGTTGAATGTCTCGTACTGAAGCTCTCCAAGAGCCCCTCCATCAACGGTATAAGCGTAATCGGCTCCAAATTTCTCTATACTGAAATGCTCTGTTCCTTTTCCAACCTCCTCATCCGGCGTAAATGCAATCCTTATCTTGCCATGCTTGATTTGAGGATTTGAGATCAAGTACTCCATAGCGGTGATGATTTCCGCGACTCCTGCTTTGTCATCGGCTCCAAGCAGAGTAGTTCCATCCGTAACAATGAGTCTCTCCCCAACGTAGTTATCCATCTCCGGATAGAGATCAGGATCAATATAGATATTTTTCTCTTCGTTGATCAGTATCTTTCCTCCTTGATAGTCAATAATCGAAGGTTTGATGTCCTTCCCGCTCATATCGGGGCTGGTATCCATGTGGGCAATAAATCCAATAACAGGAACGTCGGACTCGATATTTGATGGCAAGGTCCCCATTACATACCCATAATCATCCAGAACAACTTCTTTCAATCCTATTGACTCCATCTCTTCTTTAAGAATTCTGGCCAGTCCCATTTGAGTATTCGTTGAAGGGAATGTCTTAGATTCGAAACTGGAAGTAGTCTCTACAGACACATACTTTAGAAATCTCTCAATTAGTCTTTCCATCATCATTCTCCTTTCTCTGTCTTGGTTTGTTCTTATGTATGAGAACTTCGATCAACTCTCTCGGTCTTGCCGCAAATCGATTAGCTAAGACGGCTGCAGAATTGAAGACCATTCCAGATACAGATACCACTTTTCTAGTCTTAACTCTCTTTAAGAGAATCAGAGAGATTCCTCTAAGAACGAAGGTAACAAGAAAAAGAATCTGAATCCCAAAGAATTCATGTCCACTGAAAGTCCAGCTATATCTGTTCAAACATGATGCAAGAAACCCGCCCACAAGTGAACCGGCAAGGGCAGAGGTGCCATTCGCGAATGAGATCAATGCATAGTAAGACTGCACATCTGCTCCTCTGAGTAGCTCAAGCATGGTAGTAAATAGACACAGGTTTATGGCACTCCACGAAGCAGTTCCAATCACCGTGTCGATGTATAAAAGATATACCGTTCCACTATCCATGAACAACCACAGTAAGGTTTTCAGAAACGCTCCAAAGACGCCGAACTCTAAGACCGCCTGTCCCCCAATCCTATCAGCCATCTTCCCCCACAATAGATAGAATAACATTGTTAAAAGCGAACTAAAAACGTTGAGTGAACTGAGAAAGGAATAGTCCAGCTTCATATTGACCAGCTCATGATAAGCGAAAAAGGGTGAAGTGATTGCTATCGAAAAACTCCAGAAAGAATAGAAACGAAGATATGGCATGAACTTCTTGTCTCCAGCAACGGCCTTGAATAAGCCTCTTCCATAGCTTATTTCATGCGGAGGATCGTGATGGAAACCCAGCAACAATAAGCTTATCACCGCGCTGATTACTCCAAGAGTAGTGATAGCTAAAAATCCCGTTCTTCCAGGAAATGAATCAAGAATGAATGAGTACAGAAGCGTTATAAGCATATTTGTAATTGTGAATGTCACGTTTCTCATGCTGAAAAACCTGGCAGACCCGGTGGAGGGGACAACGTCTCTGATGATTGATACCCAGAAATTGCCCGCAAGACTTGCAGAAAGCGAGAAGAAAGAAAGAATGACTAGAAGAAGAGACTGTCTGTTTATTCCTAAAGCAAGTGTGACCGGAATGAATACCGTAGATAATCTCCCCGCAGAAGCGCAGATCATCATTGCCCGCTTTCTGCTTCCCACGGCTCTCAAAATCGAAGGAGCAATCAGCTGAACAAACTGAGAGACTGCGGGAAGAACTCCGATCAAAGCTATAACTGGTTCAGAGGCTCCAAATTCGAGAGCAAGCCCGGTCCCAAGGAAGCCCTGAGTAATCAAGAAGAAACCATTATAGATAGCACCCTCAAAAACCGAGAGGATCCTCGTTTGACTGTTTTTGTCCAATTGATGCATCTCCGGGTATGAAGTGTTATTGGAACAGTTCTTTCCATTTGCGAAACTTCAAGCCAAAACGGCCACTAGAAAAACCTTCATTCAGCAAGAATCAGTTTAGAAATCAGCAGGACTTCAAGTTAACACAATGTTTACAAATCAAAGCCGACAATCCTGCTCAACTATATTGACAAACCCGACTTCTTTGGGTAGAATTAAATCAAATAGATAAGTAACCCTTGAAACCCCAAAAGCTCGAACGGTCATTAAAAAAGGCAAAACACACGAGTACCGATATGCAAGTCCCCCATCACCCCCCAAGTATGGATGAAGGACAGGCATGTTGAAACCCCCTGGAATATCCCGATTTAAGCCGCCATACTGGCGGCTTTTTTTTACTCAAAGATTGCAGAAACACCAATTAAGCCGGGGCCTGTGTGACAAACAAGTGATTGAGAGATCTGCCCCGTGATTATTTCACTTATTCCTGCTGCCTCAATCTCGTCTACAGCCATCTTGAAAAACTCTCTGGTCTTCTCACTTTTGTCCGATGTATAAGCGGCAATGTTCAGCAGTTTTTTGCCCTCAATGAATTCCAATAGCTTATTTACCGAAGCTTTAACGGCTCTCTTCATGCCTCTTTCTTTTGAAACGCTGTGATAGACCCCATCTTCGCCAACGGTTATTACAGGCTTCAGATCGAGAAAATCCCCGATTGTTGCGGTAACCTTTCCAATTCGTCCTCCAGCCTTAAGAAACTTTAGGACAGGTATGCAGAAGAAGACCTTGGACTTACTCACAGAATCGTGGATCTCGCTCACTACCTCTTCAAAGGCCAACCCTCGCCGGGCCAGATCTATTCCCTTCATAGCAAGCAGTCCTGAACCAATCGAAATGTTTTTTGAGTCTACTACCTCGACATTCACATCGGAGTGCTTTTCGGAGAAGTCTCTGACAAAAGTCTTCACTTGCCCCAGAGTCCCGCTTAGACCGCTAGAAATTCCAATATAAAGGAACTCCCTGAATCCCTTCTCGTAAAGGCTGTCAAAAGCCTCCTCGATTTCCGACTGTCTTGGAAGCGAGGTCTTTGGAAACTTGTCTTCCATGTATTGAAGAAGATCTGAAGTAGTGATATCAATATTGTCTCTATATTCCTTACCATCAAGAATTATCTTCAGTGGAATGACTCTTACGTTATCACTTTCTTTCATCGATTCGGGAAGATCACATCCTGAATCTACTATGACTCCAATCATTTGGCAAACCCCCTCTCAAAAAAAGGTCTCTCTTAAGCTTTCACAAGACCTCTGTTTTCGCCAATCTGTTTAGAAAGGCTTCCTATGGCCAACATATTGAACAACTCGACATTGATTACTATTCAGATGAAGCGTACTTCACCGCGTTTTAATGAGATCCCAGTAGTATTCAAAACTTGTCTTTGGGATGCGTTTCACATCATTATTATAATCCACAAATACCAGGCCAAATCTCTTCGAATAACCAAGCGCCCATTCAAAATTATCCATCAAAGTCCAGACAGAATAACCTCCTTAAATTCACCCCTCCTTTTATTGCATTAAGAGCAGCGGAAAAGTGCTGTCTCAGATGCTCAATTCTATAATAATCACCAACTGAGGCATCCAACAACGTATCTTTGCCCGCAATACCGTTCTTTGTAACGTATATCGGTTTCTTGCCAAACTCTTTGTAGGCCCTGAAGAGAAAAGCTGCAAGGCCCTCCGGGTAGATCTCCCAGCTCATCTCGCTCTTCGGTAGTTCTCCTTGAACGACTTCGGTACCAAGTATACTTGATTCTTCTCTTCTAACGAGGTTTCTTGTGTAATAATTCACACCCCAGAAATCGAAGGGCGTCGATATGATTTCCATATCTTCGCTTTGGACAATTGGCGCCAGCCCCTCATTTTCAAAGATCACAAAGAGTTCAGAGCGATATTCACCAGTTAGCGGAGTTTCAAGGAACCAACCATTAATGAACTGATCATAGATTTTTGCAGCACGGAGATCTCCTTTGGAATCAGTCACAGGCTCAACAAAAGCGGAAACATTCTCAAGACCGATCAGGCCATCTCTTACGCTCTCTCTGAAACTTCTTACTGCTTCCCCAAGGGAAAGCAGAAAATTGTTAGAGACGGAAAGTGACAGTTTCAGGTCTCTCTTTCCAGGAGCGTGTTCACCCCAGAGATAGCTCACGTGAGAAGAGCAGCAAGGTTCATTCAAAGTAATCCAGCATTTTACTCTGTCACCCAATCTGTAAAACATCAAACTTGAGTAATCGTCAAAGTAATGACTGACATCTCTGCACTCCCATCGACCGAATCTCGCCTGCAAATCTAAAGGAAAACCCCCGTGATACAGAGTGACAAGAGGTTGTATTTCTCTTTCCAGAAGCTCATCGACTAGTCTATCGTGGAAATCAATGCCTTTTTGATTTGTCGGGCCACGCTCCTTTGGAAGTACCCTCGGCCAGAATATGGAGAATCGATAAGAATTCAGTTCAAGTGCCGTCATGAGATCAATATCTTCTGTGAATCTTTGATAATGGTCACAAGCAACATCGCCGCTTTCCCCGAAATCTATCCTTCCGGGCTTGTGAGAACAATCCGACCAAATTGAAGGACCTTTACCTTCTTCAAGATCGGCTCCTTCTATCTGATAAGCTGCCGTTGCAACACCCCATAGAAAGTCCTCATGAAAACCCGCTGCCAAGTATTTCCCTCCTCAGTTCATCTCAACAGACAAATCCTATCATACCAATGGAGTTATCAAGTTGAGCTGGAAAGTCTTGAAAGAAAACCCCAAAACCTTTTCGTTCTGATCAAAAGGGCTACGGGTTGTATTAGTATTGTATGTGATGAAGCGGTTCCGAATCGGTAGTGTCTTTCGATTCTCCGCGCTCGAGAGATGACTTCAAATCTGTGAGGCAGCATTGATGAATTTGCTATCGAATTTTTTGATCCCCGTGGGAAATCTCATTATGTTTGCAATAGGTGGGGTTCTGATCTTCCTGGCAATAAAGAAACAATATGAACCGATGTTACTTCTGCCGATAGGCTTCGGAGCAATTCTCACTAATATTCCGGGATCCTCGGCCATCGGAGAGCACGGTGTACTCACAATTCTCTATGAAGCCGGCATAGCAAATGAACTCTTTCCTGCTCTAATCTTCATTGGAATAGGAGCGATGATCGATTTCGGACCTCTCCTCCAAAAGCCTGTGATGTTCTTTTACGGAGCAGCGGCACAGCTGGGGATCTTTCTCACGATAATAGTGGCAGCCTTGCTTGGATTCGACATCAGAGAAGCGATATCCATCGGTATCATTGGCACTGCGGACGGCCCTACATCCATATATGTTGCAAGTAGACTTGCCATACATATGCTTGGTCCGATTTCAGTCGCCGCATACTCATACATGGCTCTAGTGCCTGTAGTTCAGCCACCTATCATCAAGTTGCTTACTACGAAAGAAGAGAGAAGGATCAGAATGGATAACAGAACCGAGAAGGTTCCCAAGCATGTTAGAATACTGTTCCCCATACTCGTTACCCTTCTGGCCGGAATTATCGCTCCAGTAAGCGTTGCATTGATCGGAATGCTAATGTTCGGAAATTTGATAAGAGAATCAGGAGTCCTGAACAAACTTAGTAATGCTGCCCAGAATGAGCTTTCCAACATCATCACTCTCTTTTTGGGGATCGCTATTGGTTCAACGATGACGGCAAGCGCGTTTCTAAATCAAAGTACCCTGCTGATACTTCTCATGGGACTCGTTGCTTTCATACTTGATACCATGGGTGGAATCCTCTTTGCAAAAACATTCAACCTCTTCAGAAAACAGAAGATAAATCCCATGATAGGCGCAGCGGGAATATCTGCCTTTCCGATGTCTGCCAGGGTTGTTCACAGGATGGGGCTTGAAGAAGATCCAAATAACTTCCTGATAATGTATGCAACTGGCGCAAACGTTGCAGGACAGATCGGTTCTGTTCTGGCTGGCAGTATAGTACTCGCACTCTTTCTATGAATGAAAGGAGCTTGAATGATGAGCGAAGCCGTTTCGAAGAGTATCATGATTTTTCTTGAAGGTTATCCAACAACATTTCTGGCTACGATCGCTTTCTTCATAATGATAAAATTGCTTATGAAGTCTGCCTCAAGAAAGAATGATGAGTAGGTCTCTCTATTACGATACTCGACTAATAAGACTTCAGTAACCTTCAGTGAGGAGAATTACAATGATTGAAGGGAAGAGTGGCAGTTATCCGATCCTTTCCGAAATCCTAAGGGAGTACGATGCTTCTTCTGACAGGGTTGAGAATTTCGTCAATTCAAGGCAAGGCTTCTTTTTCATATTTGGTGCCAAGAAGGTCGAGGGGAGCAGGGGCCCTTACTATGATTGTATGGTTGGAGATTACAAAAATAGGAAGGAAGCAAAAGCTTGGATTAGTGAATCGGGATGCCTGGAACCGGTTGTCGGTACTGTGGCTCTTGCGGACTATCTAGTAGATGATAGATTCGGATTAAGTATCAAAATCAGAAGGATCTTCTCAATTGAGGAAATGAAAAGCTACAGTTCTGATTCGATTTCGCAGTTACTGCCCGTCGTTAAAGACCTCGAAAGAATCAAGTCTGAAGTTTCAGCACTGATAGAGTCAGTAGAAGATAACTATATGAAAACTCTTGCGAAGCGGCTCATTTCGGATGACGGGGTCTGCCCAGGCTTCTTCGAAGCTCCTGCGG
>WOZY01000244.1 GCA_011620045.1 Mesotoga sp. | reverse complement strand
AAAGATTGTTCTGAAAATCCTTGTTGAACGTGAAGTCTTCTTCAAAGCATTGGCCAGCATGACTGCCGGAACAAAAATCATAGGCGTTACGATTACTGCGTAGATTACTGTGTTCCAGAGAGTCTTCCAGAACTCATCGTCAGAAAGCGCTTTCTCATAATTCGACAAACCGACAAACCTTGATCCCCCCATTATCTTCCATTCTTGGAATGACATCAACACTACTTTGATCAAGGGATAAATGAAGAATATACTAATCATCACTAGGACCGGGAGAATGAATAGAAATCCAAACAATCCCTTCCTTGTCTTCTGTTTCATTGGCGGTTCCTCCTAAAAAATCGGGATGGCATTATAACCATCCCGATGAGGGAAGAATTAATTATTCTGCAAGTATCTTTTCAATTTCCTTTGCGCATTCTCTGACTGCTGTTTCAGCATCCATCTGACCGAGGAATACGCTCTCAAAGTAATAACCAACTGGATCGTAGATTTCATTGTACTTAACAGAGTACGGAGTTTGTGCTATACCAAGTACATCGGCAAAACGCAGCATTTGAGGAATGTCCTTGTAGTATTCGTTATCGTAAAGGCTAGGTCTCGCCACTAGCTGAAGACTCGGAGCGAAGGCACCAACCTGGGCTTCTTCAGAGAATACAAATTCCATGAATTCCTTTGCAGCTTCAACATTTTTGCTCTGGGAGGTTATTCCGAGAAGACTTCCACCACCGAAAGAAGCAAATTCCCCTCTGTTCTTAGGGATCATAGCCACCCCGAATTCCATGTCAGGTGCATCCTGTAGCAAAGATGTTATGTTAAAATTCCCGCCAAGGAACATGGCAAGTTTCCCTGAAACGAATGCATTATATCTGTCTCCAGAACCATACTGGACCGAAGACACAGGAGCTATCTTATATTTGTGAACAAGGTCTGCCCAGAATTCTAGTGCCTGAATAGTCTCATAAGAATCTAACGCCACGTTTCCTTCATCATCAAACATCCTGCCACCGTTACCCCAGACAAAGGGCATGAACCAGAACATATAGGCACCCGCTCCACCGCCTGTAAGGTTGAAGCCCCACTGATCGATGATTCCATCACCATCTTTGTCAACAGTGAGTTTCTGGCCCATTTTGACAAGTTCGTACCATGTTTGCGGTGGCTGTTCAGGATCCAAACCTGCCTCTTCGAAAAGATCCTTATTCCAAAGCATTGTTGAGAGGTCAATCTGATATGGAAGTCCAAATATCCTTTCATCCTTCATTCCGATTTCCAGCATTCCTTTGGTCAGTTCATCAAAGAATGGTAGTTCTTTGGCCCATTCTGTGATATCAGTGAATGCGCCGATCGAGATGAAGAAAGGGAACTGTACAAGATCCATTCCGTAAAGATCTGGAGCAATTCCGGCAGAAAGGGCTGCCATGAACTTCGGAACCATTTGATCATAAGGTATCAGTTCCAGTTTCACTTCGATATCCTTTCCTTCTGCCTTCATTTTTTCGTTGAACATCTTGACTATGTCTTCTGTTGCCGCGAGCTGATCCCACAGGACGAGAGTAGTCTTTGCCATTAGGATGCCCGAAAAAGCAAGTGTCACCACCAGGATCATTACCAGTAGTTTTCTTGACATAATGAAACCTCCTTCTTGAGTTTTCAGGTGCCGTTCTGTCCAACAGACTCGATTTCATGAAAACGTTCCCGGGTGCGTTACCACCCTGATTTTATCATAGTTTTGGTTCCAATCAAAACTCTCTCTTGAGTAGATTTAATTATGATGCATTACGCTCTCCTCTTAGAAGTAATAACAGAGATTGTGACGACGGTTTTTCCGATTGCCACTCTATTTCTTGCTTTATTGTGATCTTTCCTCATTCAGAAACTCTGATAGAATAATGATACTTGGCCAGTAATGAGGTGATGCTTTGAAGAAGAACTACGCTACCATCAAAATGATTGCTGAAGACCTTAATGTCTCTACTTCTACAGTTTCGAGAGTAATCAACAAGCATCCAGATGTTTCTCAAGAGACCAGAAGGAAAGTGCTCAAAAAGATTGAGGAGTTAGGCTACGTAAGGAATGCTACAGCTACGCTTATGCGAAACAATGTTAGCATGACAATTGGAGTGATCTTCGAGGCAGAGTACGATCCATTCTTTTCCGAGATTTTGCAGGGAATAGAGAAGGGTATATCAAAATACAACTACAGAATGATTTTGATTAACACCAAACTGAGATCTGAAGAAGCAAAGAGTGCAGTAAATATGCTTTTAGAGCATCGAGTTGGAGGCATAATAATCGTTCCTAGCAGTCCCAATATCTCTTATGCTGAAGATCTGGTCAAGCGTCAATTCCCGGTTGTAGTGATCGGTAGAGACTACAAGGATGTTAGTGTTGATGAGGTTTTTACAGATGACTACCACGGAGGAGAACTTGCTGGAGAGTACTTGGTATCGCGTGGAGCAACTCGGCTTTTGATGATTAATTCCAGAAATTCCGGTTCTGCTTCTAGCGAGAGGGAAAGAGGTTTTACGAAGGTTGCTGAGGATCAAAGAGTGCATTATGAAGTAATAAATGACCTTGTTACAGATTACGATAATACCTTCAAGATTGTAAGGTCAATCTATTCAGAATCTGTTCCCTTCGACGGTATCTTCTGTTTCAATGACACGAGAGCCTTTGCAGCTATAAATGCTATGCGGAGTATAAGTGAATCATTGCTGAAAAAAGTATCTGTGGTTGGATACGATGACATTCTTTTCTCTTCAATTTTCTCTCCAAAATTGACGTCAATCAGGATTGACAAAGATAAGGAGGGATTTGAAGCTGTAAAGTTGCTAAATCAAAGAGTTAGAGGAACAAGAAAGTCTGTGAAAAGAGAGATATTGAATGTATCTTTAGTTATAAGAGAAACCTAGCTGATTGATATGCCGTTTATTTTTGCTGTTTACTCAAGGAGATGCCAGTTCTCTTTTCTTGAGCACGCATTCTTTGATGTACAGCTGCAAAAAAATCCCTTGAGAAACCGGAATCTCTGAACAAAAGTATAAAGCTAAAACTAGGTGTCAGCGGCTCTAATAATAAACAGCCGGAGACACTCATAGTCTCCGGCCGAGAAAGCTTACCTATCCAAGGTTATTGCTGAGCGAGCATCTTCTCCATTACTTCCAGAGCTTCGTCAGATAGAAGGACCATTGCCAGACTTTGAGCAGTGAAGTTGTTTCGCACGGGTCTCTCAACCATTCCTGGTCTGCTGGCATTGAGCCTGTCGGCCATCTTCTCTTTCAAGACTCTCATTCTTTCGTCAACATCGAGATTCTTGAGGCGTTCTTGGGCTTCGGGAGGAAGATTTCTGAACTGCTGTCTCATTTGTTCCTCAATCTCCGGAAGTCTTTCTTCGATTCTCTCTCTCAAAGGCGCATTTTTCTTGTAGGCGTCAGCTCGATTTCCAAGTGCCATTTCACTGAAGTACTCAGCAAGGTTCTCGGCCTGTTCAACCGTAATAATTGATTTCAGGCCGTTCAGATAATTTTCGACTATCGACTGCATTCTTGTCCTGATTGAATCCATTTCTGGAAGAGTCGCTTCTTCACCGGAGATTGCTTTTTCCAGAGTCTCTTCAAAAGTATTCGTGACCCTTTCCTTTAGAGCTTCGAGTTCCTCGCGGGTGGATTTTGCGAGATCATACACTTGGCCCAGTTGTTCAAGAGAGAGGTCGGCTGCGTTTATTGCATTCGCAATCTGGATTTGTAGACGTAGTTCCAAAATCTCCCCATCCATGGCATTTCTTAAACCGGGTGCAGCCGTGCCCACTACTCCAAGAATCAGAATTAGGATCGAGAGAACTGCTATCTTCTTCATTCTTGTCACCTCCATTTGAGACTAAGACTATTATAAGAACCTGTAAGTGGAAGGAATGTGAAATAGAATTTCGTTCTTATTCCTTATTCGAGATGAGGCTCCTCAAAGCTACTGAAACAATATCCAGTGCGGGGGACGAGGTTGAATCCTTTTTCAGAGCTTTTTGTCAAGCTATCTATAACTGATCATTTTGAGCTGTTTTAGCAGGGACTTGAAGAATCTTGTGATCCCTTTGCATACATCATATATAAGGAGGGATGAATCTAGATAAACTAACTATAACGTAGTATTTTCAATGCTTTACGAAGGTTTTCATCGTTAGACTTTTCGAAAACTAAGGTTACACATGTTTGTTCATAATGAAACGACTCTTCGACAACCGAGGTAAGGGCACCCGTCCTTTCCTGTTCTTCAGGAATATCGAAGGATGCTAGTAATATCACTGAGAACTTGAAACCGTTTCGTATGGGTATCGAGAACCTCCCGTAATTGTCAGTGAGAAACTCCCCTTCGATAACCTGATTTCCATCGAAGTCAAAGACTTTTACTGAAGCGTTTTCAATATAGTCAGCCGTGAAGATGGACCCTTTTATTTCGTTTGTCCGAAATAGGACGACACAACCTGTGATCAAGATTAGAATTACCAGAAGAACCGAGAAAGAGTACTTCCTCATTTTAATCGCCCCCAAATACCCTGATTGGTAAATCGGCTTATGACCGAGTCGCAGTGTTTAGAGAGTTTGTCACACCAACAAGAGTTGATTTATCGAATTCTTATACAAGAGGCAGAAACAAAATCAGTCATTTGTATACACTGTGAAAATCAAATCTTTGGAAGGCGGTAAGAGACATTCTCTTGCTGGGAATCACTCAAGACCCATAGACTCCAATCTAATTCGGAATTCGGTTCTTGAAGATAGCTAGTTGATTAGTAATAACAGCACTACCGAACTAGGGAGGATTGAATCAACCTCGATTGATACAATGGGACTATGAGCAACCTGCTCGTTTTCGGAAATCTGAGAGCCCAATTGTGAATCTGTTTAGTAGCAACGTCTTTAATAACTCGACTCTGCTATCGGAAGATCCGTAGAAATATTCTGAGAATCAGAGTTCTTGAGAAGGAGATGCTTCTATGGAGATAGGGATAGTGGGACTTGGTAAAATGGGAGGCAATATTGCCAGAAAACTCGTCGCTGGCGGGCATACTGTCACCGGCTATAATCTCAATTCGGAGATTACAAAGGTTTTGGCTGAGGAGATAGGACTTCGCCCTGCCTTTTCTCTGGAGGAGCTTGTGGGAAAGCTGTCACCGGTTCGGATTCTGTGGTTGATGATTCCTGCAGGCGTTCCAATTGAAACAACTATAAATGTTCTCAAAGACTTGCTCGATTCTGGAGATATCGTCATTGATGGAGGCAATAGTAATTACAAAGACTCGATTAGGCGATCGGAGAGACTTTCGGAAAGAGGAATTAACTTCGTAGATGTCGGCACAAGTGGGGGAATTTGGGGATTGACAGAAGGTTACAGCATGATGATTGGAGGTGAAGGAGAGATCATACAGAACCTCGCGCCAATATTCACAACTCTCTCTCCTGAACAAGACAAAGGGTGGGGAAGAGTCGGCCAAGCAGGGGCCGGCCATTTCGCAAAGATGATTCACAACGGAATAGAGTATGGGTTGATGCAGGCCTATGCGGAAGGATTCGAGATCCTTAGAGCGAAGAAGGAATTTGATTTCGATCTGAAGGAAGTCACCGATATATGGCTTCACGGAAGTGTGATCAGGTCATGGCTTCTGGAGTTGATTAGCGATATACTAGCCGGTGATCAGGATCTCCGCAACATAGAGCCATGGGTTGCAGATTCTGGAGAAGGACGGTGGGCAGTTGTTGAGGCCATGGATCTCGACGTCCCCGCCCCGGTAATTACATTGTCTCTGCAGAAGCGGATTGAGAGCCGTGTCGAAGAGAATTATTCGGCGAAACTCCTTTCAGCCATAAGAAACAGGTTTGGCGGCCACGAAATAAAACACACAAGACTGGGGGGCAGAGATGGCGAAGATTGAGAGTTCAATAATGATTGTATTTGGGGCTTCCGGTGATCTTACGCAACGGAAACTTATTCCAGCTGTTCACTCGCTAGGTTGTGAAGGTCTGCTCCCTGAAAAATTCAACGTAATCGGTGTTTCTAGGAGCAAGATATCGGATAAAGGCTTTCGCGATAGGTTATTTGCGGGGGTTCAGGATTACTCCAGATCTGATCCAAAGATCTGTAATCTCTGGAAGGGATTTGAAACTAAAATTGAGTACTTACAGGGCGACTATGATCAAGAAGAGACGTACGGTGCACTGAAAAAAAGGATCGACGAATTGGAGAGGAACGAGCAGGTTAGATCAAATCTTCTTTTTTACCTCTCTATTCCTCCCGAAATGCATTCGATCATACTGAAACACCTGGGTAAATTGGGTCTCAGTAGATCTGAGGAAAGGGAAGTTCGCATTGTGATCGAGAAACCTTTTGGAAGAGATCTTGAAAGCGCAAAAGAGCTTAATGGGCTTGTTCACGAGTCTTTTAGGGAAGACCAGATTTTCCGGATAGACCACTTTCTTGGGAAAGAGACCGTTCAGAATATACTTGCTTTCCGTTTTGCCAATTCGATATTTGAACCACTGTGGAATCGTCAATACATTGATCATGTTCAGATAACTGTTGCTGAGAGGATTGGAGTAGAACACAGGGCAGGATATTACGATACCACTGGGGTATTGAGAGATATGTTTCAAAATCACATGCTTCAGCTTCTGACCCTAATGGCTTTGGAGCCGCCAGCAGTTTTCGAGGCGGATGCACTAAGGGATGAGAAAGTCAAAGTGCTGAGATCAATGAACAAGTGTTCTGATGTCGTTCTAGGTCAGTATGATGGCTATCTTGGAGAAGAAGGAGTTGCCAAGGATTCAAAAACGCCTACATATGCAGCACTTAAGACGTATGTGGATAACTGGAGATGGAAGGGAGTCCCATTCTATCTTCGATCTGGCAAGAAGATGAAGAGAAAGGTTTCGGAGATCTCCGTCCATTTCAAGAGTGTTCCTCATATGCTTTTTAGACAATCCGGAAATGACGAAACTGTTAGTCCGAACATTCTATCTCTTTGTATTCAACCTGACGAAGGAATAAAGTTATTTTTCGAGGCAAAGATTCCTGGAGGTTCGATGAAAACCAGAACAGTCAAAATGGATTTCAGTTTTTCTGGCGGATTCGGTAATGACATCCTCCCTGATCCATACGAGAGACTACTTGTAGATGTAATGCAGGGAGATGCATCGTTATTCGCCAGATCTGATGAAATCGAGTTAGCTTGGGGAATAATTGACCCTGTAATAAGAAGACAAGAGAATGGAGAAATCAAATTGTGTACTTATGAAACTGGTAGTTGGGGTCCCGAAGAAAGCAGTTTTCTCGTCTCGAGGGAAGGCCGGGAGTGGTTTGTTTGCTGTTGTGGAGATGATGGAGAACCACCAGAGAAAGATGACCGTGGCAAATAGAAAGCTAAGTATATTCGACAATTTCGAGCAGCTATCAAATGCGGCCGCCGAAGATTTAGCTAAACTAATCGAGAACAGAATAATCGTTCATGAGAGATTCTCACTAGCTCTTTCGGGAGGTACTACGCCCGGAAGACTTTATGAAATTCTTGCCGAAGAACCTTACAAACAAAGTATTCCCTGGCAAAAAGTCGATCTTTTCTGGGTAGACGAGAGATGCGTTAATCCCGATGACGATGAAAGCAATTACAGACTCGTGAAGGAGCTACTACTTAGAAAGATCGAGATTCCCGAGGAGAACATTCACAGAATCAAAGGTGAATTATCCCCTGAGATTGCCGCAACTCAATACAAAAGAGAATTGATTAACTATTTTGGAGAACATTCCACAGATTTCGATCTTGTAATATTGGGATTTGGAAAAGACGGCCACACGGGTTCTCTCTTTCCCGGTTCGACTGAAATTCACGACCATGATTCCCTCGTACTTACCAGTGAAGTGAGTTACGATGGAAGGCCCTCCAAAAGGGTTACTCTTGGTCTGCGAGCTCTTAAACAGGCCAGAAATATCTTCGTTCTGGCCTCCGGAAATGCAAAGGCAGAGATCGCTAGGTTGGTTCTGGTTGAAAAGGATCGTGAATTACCAATAAGTCTTGTATCCCCTGAATATGGAAAACTCTTCTGGATGATCGACAAAGAAGCGGGTCGGCTTCTACCCAAAGACTTTCTTGACTAGCTTTGTTTTAAAATTGTTGAGCTTGCATTGATTAAGGCTCTTTTTGAAATAGATAAACGGCCTTACGATTCATCCAAACCTAAAAAAAGTAAATGCAAAAGATTCTTCGATGATGGAAATCGAGACAGATTTCTGTACAGAAATTCCATGTGATCGTCGGCAGTATAGATAATTCCTCGGAGTTTCCCGATCAAGAGCTATTGATTGGGGCTAAGTTCGCATTCTAAAGAGAGACCTTTCACAAGAATTTCAAACATCATAACTGTTAATTCCGTGCTTCTGCCTCTAGTTGGTTCAGGTTGAATCTCATTGACTTCTGATTATCGACTGGCAAGAAGTATAATTTCAATGAAAGAAATGGCATTTCAATAGATGAAATATAGGGAGGCGTATTGATGGACGTTGTTGGCAAGTTTGGAAGGATACTTATACCAATGAGCACTGCATTTGCAGCTGACTATTCCATTGACTATCCAATGACAAGAAGAATCGCCAGCTACTTGATCAGTAAGAACTATTGCGATTCTCTGGTGATAGCCGGAACAAACGGCGAGTTCTACACAATGAGCTTTGAGGAGAAGGTAAGACTCTTTGCAGAAGTTAAAGAAGAAGTTGGCGATAGGGTACCGCTGATAGCTGGAACAGGTACGGCTAACACTCACGAGACGATAGAACTGACGAAAGAAGCGGCGAGACTAGGATACGATGCTTCCATGGTAGTTGTTCCTTATTACTGTCACCCGACTCAGGAAGGAATCTATTATCACTTCTCTCAGATATGCAAGAACACGGACATTCCGATAATGGTCTATAATATCCCGCTCTTCACTGCTTCGAATATTGATCCTTCTACGCTTGCAAAACTCACAGAATTCGAGAATATCGTGGCTGTTAAGGATGAAGCGGGAATAAATCCTCTGCAAACCTCTGCCTTCTTGAAGGCAACAGAGGGAAAGATAGTTGTCTATTCCGGCGACGATCTGATGGTTCTCTCTGTCATGAGCCAGGGAGGAATTGGTGTGATAAGTGGAGGCTCCCACGTTATCGGCGATATGATGAGAAATCTGATCGACGAGTTCCTTTCAGGCGACGCCACGAAAGCAACTAACAGTTTCAAAGAGTTGTATTCGCTGTTCAGCGCATTCTTTGGTAGGAACAGGCGTCTAACAAATCCATTGCCGGCGGTGAAAAAGGCCTTTGCTTTGCACTCCGGGCTTGATGTTGCACGTGTAAGACCGCCACTAATGGAAATCGAAGAAGACGAAGTGGCAGTATTGAAAGATACTCTCAGAAAGTTTGGAAAGATCTCCTGACTTTCAGGAACAAAAAACCGAAAGGGGGTTTGGCGATGAAAAAGGCATTTATCGTAGTTTTTCTTCTGCTCACAGTGTGCATTTGCTTTGCCGTTGAGGAGACCTACACAATTCGCTTTAATACGGTAGCCGCACCGACTCAACCGCAAGTCCTTGCAATGAATAAGTTTGCCGAAGTTGTCGAGAATCTTAGCGGAGGCAAGATAGTTGTGAAGGTCTTCCATTCAGGCCAGCTTGGAGATCAACAGACTTCTTTGCTGGCAGTTATGAGAGGAGACCTCGAAATGGCCGGTGATGGAGCGCCATCGTGGTTCGCCGATCTCGGTAACATGCCGAAGATGGGAGTGTTGAACGCCGCTTACATCTTCAGGGATCTTGACCACATGTACTCTGTAATGAACAGTCCCATGGTAAAGGGATGGTTCGATGAACTTGCCTCGAATACTGGAATGAGGGTTCTGGATACATGGTATCTCGGTACGAGGCAGCTCAACACAACCGAAAAGGCGGGTCCCGTTTACAAGCCGGAAGATCTCAAAGGTATGAAGATCAGGATGCCCAACAACGAAGCATTCATGGACATGGGACGTGCTATCGGAAGCAATCCTACCCCAATGGGCTTCGGAGAAGTATATCTCGCTCTCAAGTTAGGAACTATCGATGGGCAAGACAATCCTCTCCCAACAGATCTCTCGGCGATGTTTGTAGAGGTTACGAAGTACATTGTTCTTACTGACCATTCAATAGGGATGATTAATCCTGTGATCAACGAGAAGTTCTGGCAATCACTGCCCTTTGAGTACAAGACTTATATTATCAAAGCGCTTGAAGTTGCTCGCTACTACATGAACTATCTTGTTTTGGAGCAGGAGTCGAGCCTTCTAAAACAATTCGTTGACGACTACAACATGGAGATTGTAGTTCCCGACAAAGAAGCCTTCATGAACCATGCGAAAGAATTCTATTCGCAGGAGAAATTTGACAATGCCTGGGGCAAGGGGATGTACGAAACGATTCAGTCGTATCCCGTGAACTGACAAAATAAGCTGTATTTCCTGGACCAGGGCCAGCCTGGTCCAGGCTATCATTTACGGGGGTCTATCATGAAGAAATTCTTGGCGTCACTTTTCAAAATCTTTCAAACTGCGCTGAATTTGATCGAATCTTGGGGCGGAATAGTATTTCTTGGACTGCTCTTCCTCAGCATCTTTTTCCAGGTGATTTTGAGGTATGTATTTAGTAGCCCTTCACCAGAATTATTCGAGATAGCGCAATACAGCTTCATATGGACGATTTTCCTCGGAGCGCCTTATGCAAGAAAATTTGACGCGCACATAAAATTCGACATTATACTTCTTAAACTTTCCAGAAAGGCGCAGCTACTTCTCCAGATAGCGTTCGATCTCTTCTTTTGTATTGTGCTTCTAGTAACACTTGGACCTGTGCTCGGAGATGTTCTTTTCTATAAGATCATCAAGTCCGAGGTCTTAAGGATTCCCTGGACTTATCTCTTCATGTGTTTCCCCATTTTCATGGTCTTGACTTTCGTTCACAACGTAATCTGGATAGTGAAAAGCTTCATAGAACTGTTCTCCGGAAGAATCGTTCCCAAGGAGGTTGAACCATGGGATTGATACTCTTTTTCATAATATTCGGTGCTGCCTTCGCCCTGGGATATCCCATTGCATTTGGAATGATAATGGGCGGGTTCGCCTACTTCATCACTTCCGGAATGGATCTTGGAATCTTTCTTGACATAATGGCAATAGAATTGAGAGCTCAGGATGTCTTGCTGGCAGTTCCAATGTTTATATTTGCTGCAAACGTAATGAATGATACCGAGATAACCGACAGACTTTTCGGTTTCTTGAAACAGCTTCTGGGTGGCATGCGTGGCGGTCTTGCATATGCAAATATTGGTGCGAGCATCATTTTCGCCGGCATGAGCGGTTCGGAAATAGCTGACGTTTCTGGTCTGGGGACAATAGAGATAAAGGCAATGATGGACAACGGTTATGATGGACCCTTTGCCTGTGCGGTTACGTGTGCTTCAGCAACTATTTCTCCTCTCATTCCTCCAAGTATCCCGATGGTAATCTATGCCATGCTGACAGGAACCTCTCTGGGATACTTGTTTCTTGCAGGAATTATTCCGGGGCTCTTTTTAGGGTTTCTTGAGGCTGGGATGGCCTTCTATCTCTCGAAGAAAAGAAACTATCCGGTAGGAAAGAGATATCCGCTGAAAGTACTAGCGAAGAGTTTCATTAGATCCTTTCCCGCGCTAATGGCTCCGATAATTCTTCTGGCTGGGATATAC